>JALZOI010000581.1 GCA_030857245.1 Myxococcota bacterium | reverse complement strand
ATCCCGGGCAGCGGCGCCCCCGTGGCGAGGGCGCGGCCGAGCCCCCGGGCAGACGCCCCGAACGCGGACACCGCCGACGCGTGCGCGATCGCGACCGCCCGGTTCATCCGGCCCTGCGCAGGACGAGGCACGAGTTCGCGCCGCCGAAGGCGAAGGCATTCGCGAGGGCGGCGGGGACGTCCTTCGCGATCGCACGGCCGATCACGTGCGCGACGTCGCACGCCGGATCGGGGTGCACCAGGCCCGCCGTCGGCAGCACGGTGCCGCCGTGCACGGCCTCCCAGGCGTACAGCGCACCGAGGGCACCCGCCCCGGCGACCCAGTGCCCGAGCGCGCCCTTGCTCGAGCTGACGTGGGCCCGCTCGACGGCCGAGCCGAGCGCGCGCTTGATCGCGGCGACCTCGATCCGATCGTTGAGCGGCGTCGACGTCCCGTGCGCCTGCACGTAGCCGATCTCCGGATCACCGGCGTCCCGCAGCGCGGCGATCATCGCGCGCGCGGCACCATCTCCGCCGGGCTCGGGCGCCGTCAGGTGATGAGCATCGAGGCTGCGCCCGATCCCCGCGAGCTCGACGGTGGCGTCGCCCCGCTCGGCCGCGAGCACGAGCATCGCGGCGCCCTCTCCGATCACGAAGCCGTCACGGTGGGCGTCGAACGGACACGACACGCCGCGCGCGCTGAGGATCCCGAGCAGGCCGAACCCGGCGAGCATCAGCGGGTCCGCGTCGGCGCCGACCCCGCCGCACAGCGCGACGTCGCACTGACCCAGCCGGATCGCCCGCGCGGCCTCGACGATGGCCGCGCTCCCCGACGCACACGCGAGCGAGATCGTCTCCACCGGCCCACCGGCGCCGTACTCGATCGCGAGGGCGGTCGCGACCGCGGCGGGCGAGATCACCGAGGCGTCGATGCGCTGCGCGAAGCCGGCGGCGGCGCGACCGAACCGAGCGTGATCGAACTCGCCGCCCGCTCCGCGTCCGGCTCGCGCGAGCCCGAGCGCGGTCGGCCACTGGCAGCGCCCCGACTCGGCGCCCACGAACACCCCGACTCGCCCCGGTACCGCCCGGACGCGCGCGCTCTCCCACGCCTCGCGCGCGGCGTTCCGCGCGTATGGCAAGCGCCGGTCCTCGTCAGAAAACGGCGCTTCGATCGCGGCGGCGACCCGGCACGGGAACCCCGTCGGATCGAACCGCGTGATCTCGCGGATCGCCGTCGCGCCGGTCGCGAGCTCGGCGACCGTCGCCGGCCAGGTCGGGCCGAGCGGTGTGTACGCGCCGACGCCACGCACGAACACCCGCCGCCCTGCCACTCAGCTCGCCTCCGTCGATCCCGACAGCCAGATCTCGAGGTACTCGCGTCGTCGCGCGAGCGCGACCGGGTTGGTGACCTGGGTGAACGCGAACGACAGCTGCGCCTCGCTCGCGAGCTTGCCGTCGACGCGCGCGAAGGTCTGCGCCTGGCCGCCGTCCTCGCTGACTCGCTCGACGCGCGCCTCGAGGTCCAGCCGATCGCCCGGCCGCACGACCTGCCGGAACTTCGCGCGATCCGCCATCGTGAGGATCGCGTGCAGATCGTGACGGCCGCGCCCGCGCATCGTCGCTTCGAGCAACACCCCGGCGAGCTGCGCGAGCGCCTCGATGATCAGCGCGCCCGGCAGCACGGGGTGGCCGGGGAAATGATCCGCGAAGACGTCGTCCGACAGCGACACGCACTTGATGCCGCGCGCGAGCTCGGGCGGCGCCAGCAGCGTGATGCGATCGAGGAGGATGTAGCGCACGTGCCGGCGCAGCCTAGCAAAGTGCGACGACGAGGATCCGGATCGGCGCGGCAATTCCAGGCAGCGGTATGCGGTCAGCGGCGGAGCACGCAACTGCTTGCGCCGAGGACGACGGACACGGTACGCCGTCGGTGATGGATTGCACGAGCTGTAGCAGCACGCCGGCGCGCGCCGATCGTCCGCACACGTTCTTCGCGCACGCGCAGGACACGTGTCCGGTCTGCGCGATCGCGATCGAGGCCCGCGTGGTGCTCCGCGAGGGCAAGGTCATCCACCTCTTGCGCTGCACCGCCTGCGGTCCGCAGGAACGCGAGGTCTCGGCCGACGCGGACGGCTACGTCCGCTCGTTCCTCGCGCGCGGCGTCGTCCCCGACGGGCTGGTCGGGGACCACCTGTTCAAGCACACGACGTCGACCTGTCCGCAGTGCCTCGCGCTGGTGACCGCGCAGGTCGTGATCCGGCGCGGTCAGGTCTACTTCCTGAAGGACTGCGCGCGGTGCGGCCCGTCGGAGGCGCTCGTCTCCGAGGACGCGAGCTACTACGTGAAGGCCTACGCGTTCGCACGCGCCGGCACCGAGCCGCTGAAGTTCCGCACCCCGGCCGAGCACGGCTGTCCGACCGACTGCGGCACGTGCGACGACCACGAACAGCACACCTGCCTGCCGATCGTCGAGGTCACGGATCACTGCAACCTCGAGTGCCCGATCTGCATCGTCGACAACCAGTACTCGAAGCACATGGAGCCGGCCGCGTTCGCGAAGCTCGTCGACGGGCTGATCGAGGCCGAGGGGAGCTGCGAGTCGATCGCGCTGTCCGGCGGCGAGCCGACGAGCCACCCGAAGATCCTCGAGCTGCTCGCGATCGCGAATCGCCCCGAGATCGGGCGCGTCGTGCTGATCACGAACGGGATCCGGCTCGGCAAGGACCGCGCGCTCGCGCAGGCGATCAAGGACCTCGGGGTCTACGTCGGGCTCCAGCTCGACGGGTTCACGGCCGACGTCCACACCAAGATCCGCGGCCGCGATCTCGTCGCCGAGAAGGACGCCGCGCTCGCGATCCTCGCGGAGCTCGACATCCCGACCCAGCTGATCTTCGTCGCGACCCGCGGGGTCAACGATCACCAGATCGGCCAGGTCGTCGAGCTGTTCCTCTCGGGGGCGCACTTCCTGTCGCTCAACTTTCAGCCGGTCGCCTATACCGGCCACGGCGGTGGCACGTTCGTCCACGACCCGAAGGACCGGCTGACCATCCCCGGCGTGATCCGCCACATCGACGAGCAGACCGGCGGCAAGGTCGGCTACACCGACTTCTTTCCGCTGCCGTGCTCGCACCCGCAGTGCGTGTCGTTGACGTACCTGCTGCGCCTCGACGACGGCACCAGCGTGCCGTTCGCGCGGTTCGTCGACTTCGAGAAGCACGCGACGCTGCTGCGCTCGTCGGCGACGCTGCCGGCGACGCCCGAGGTCGAGGACGCGCTGGCCGACGTGATCCACGACGTGTTCGCGCGCCAGGACGAGATCCCGCGCGGCGCGGAGATCCTCGCGGCGCTGCGGCGCTCGCTCGACGAGATGTTCCCCAAGAAGCCGCTGTCCTCGCGCGACGCGTTCCGGGTCAGCGAGCGGCAGTCGAAGTCGATCTTCCTCCACCACTACATGGATCGCCACGACTTCGATCTCGAGCGGCTGCGCAAGTGTTGCCACCACTACCCGCAGCTCGACGGCAAGATCATGCCCGCGTGCGGCTTCAACATGTTCCACCGCGGTGCCGCCCAGGGCCCCGACACCCCACGCGCGAGCTTCGCCACGACCGCCGCCGGGGGGCGCGGGCTCTCGTTGCCGGTGATCCGGTAGGTGTCCGGGCTCTGCGCGGGGCGCGTCGCGCTCGTGACCGGCGGATCGCGTGGCCTCGGCCGGGCGATCTGCCTGACGCTCGCCCGTGAGGGTGCCTTCGTCGCCTTCAACTACGCGCGCTCCGATGCCGACGCGGAGGTCACGGTGGCGCAGATCGAGGCCGCCGGTGGTCGAGCGTCTGCCCACAAGGTGTCGGTGCTCGACAAGCCCGGGCTGACCGCGCTCGCGAAGGCGCTCGATCGCACGCATGGCAAGATCGACATCCTCGTCAACAACGCCGGCTACGGTCAGGTCGTCCCGCTCGCGCTGATGGAGGAAGCCGACTGGGACGAGATGCTCGATACCCACGTCAAGGGGGCGTTCCTCGCCACGCAGGCCGTGCTGCGCGTGATGGTCCGCGAGCGCTATGGCCGCGTGATCAACGTCGGCTCGCTCGCCGGCGTCAAGATGATGCAGGCACCGGTGCACTACGCGACCGCCAAGGCGGCGCTCAAGGGCTTCACGGAGTCCCTCGCGAAGGAGATCGGTCGCTATGGGATCACCGTCAACTGCGTCGCGCCCGGCGTCCTCGACGCGGGGGTCAGCGATCACCTGCCGCCGGGACGCAAGGAAGAGTACCTGCGCCACTGTGCGATGCGTCGCGTCGGGACGCTCGCGGAGGCCGCCGACATGATCGCGTTCATCGCCTCGGATCGCGCGAGCTACACCAACGGGGCGACCCTGGTGGTCGACGGCGCGGTGTGAGCGCCGCGGTTGTTTGATTATGGACCTCGTGCTGCCCGCGGGCTTCGAGCTCGCCGAGGTCGAGATCGCGCCCGGCGCCGATCGCCACGCCTGCGGCCGGCGCGCCGCCACCGTCGCCCTCGCTCGGCTGGGCGGCGCCGCCGGAGCGCTCGCGCTGGCGTACGATGGGCCGCGCCCGATCGTGGTGGGCGCGACCGCCGCGATCTCGATCAGCCACGGCCGCTCGCGGGCGATCGCGGTTGCCGCGCGGGTCACGCGCCTGGGGATCGACCTCGTCGATGACAGGGACGAGGACCGCCTCTCGAGGATCGCGGGCCGCTTCCTCGCGTCCGAGCGGGCGATCGCGACGTCCGCGGCCGCGCGGGCCGCGTGCCTCGCCGCAAAGGAGGCCGGGCTCAAGGCGCTCGGGCTCGGGCTCTACGACGGAGGCATGTTCGACGACTGCGTCGTGCGGGTCGTCTCGCTCGAGCCACCGCGGCTCGTGCCCGCGGAGCTCTGCCTCGTGCTCGGGCGGGTCGCCGACGGGACGATCGCGGTCGCCTACGGGACGCGCTGACCGGCGCGCTCGTGGCGTCGGGTTCGGGTGCCGCACGAGCGCGATGAAGGGCTGAGAGCAGCCTCGGTTTCGG
>JALZOI010000580.1 GCA_030857245.1 Myxococcota bacterium | reverse complement strand
GTCGCGACCCGGCCGCGCCCGCGACCGACGCCCGTCACGCAGCCTGCCGACGACGAGCCGCTCCGCGGGCCCGGTGATCCGGCGTTATGGCAGACGCTGGCCGGCGCGCAGCAGGCCTACGACCGCGGCGAGTGGGTGGTCGCCGGGCGGCTCGCGAACGATGTGATCGACACGAAGCAGGCCTCGGACCGCCAGCTGTTTCGCGCGCATGCGCTCCAGGGCGCGATCGAGTGTCGGGCGCGGAACAGCCAGGGCGGAGCGCTCGGCCACTTCCGGCAGACGCGAGGCAAGCCTCGACGCTGGCTGGTCGAGCGCTGCGCCGCCGTCGGCATCACGCTCGAGGAGTGAGCCGCACGTCCAGGGCGGGTCAGTGCACGAGCACGAGCACGCGTCGGCTCCCCTCGGCGCCGCGGACCGTGAGATCGAGGAACCGCCCGGCGCCGATGCGATGCGCCGCGATCTCGGCGCCTGCCGCGAGATCATTCGCGACCGCGCGATCCCCGACGGCCACGACCCGCTCGTCACCGCGGAGCCGGATGAACGTGGCGAGCGCCGCGGGGTCTGCGCCATGCGCGACGTCGACGACGCTGATCGGCTCCGCGTGCGCGACGACCGTCCTGATCGCGCTCGATCCGGGAGCGGAGCTCGCGCGCGAGCGCTCGTCGATCACCGACCACAGGTTGGTAAAGAACACGACGGCCACGCCGCACAGCCCGAGCATCACCGAGCGAGACAGGAACATGCCCCTGCCCTGGTGCAACGGCCCGGCCAGGCTCGCAACGTCGCGAGCCTGCCGTTCATCACGGTGTTAGCCGCGACGACATCCCTACCGGCTGCCAGTCTGGCACGCGACCGACCCGACCGCGTGCCGGGTCGTCGAGCGATGCCTCAGCCGCGACCGTCGGCGACCGTGCTCACTTCGTGATCTGCTGGGACAGATAGTTCTGCTCGCCGACCTGCCGGATCAGCTCGAGCTGGGTCTCGAGCCAGTCCGTGTGGCTCTCCTCGGAGACCAGGATGCGCGTGAACAGATCCTCGCTGGCGTTGTCGCCGTACTCGCGGCACTTGGCCACGCCCGCGTTGAGCATGACGATCGCCGCGTACTCGAGCTGGAGGTCGCTCTCGAGCTGCTCCTTGACGGTCTCGCCGATGTGCAGCTTGTGATAGCGCTGCAGGTTGGGGACGCCCTCGAGGAACAGGATCCGGTCGATGACGAGCTCGGCGTGCCGCATCTCGTCGATCGACTCCTCGCGGACCTTGGCCGCGAGCCGGTCGAAGCCCCAGTTCTGGCACATCTTCGCGTGGATGAAGTACTGGTTGATCGCCGTCAGCTCATTCGTGAGGAGCTGATTGAGGAGCATCAGCACCTCTTCGTTGCCCTTCATGGTCGCTCGCTCCTGCAAGGGGACCACGGCGTCGTGATGACCGCGCGTAGCCCCGGTTTCAGCGAGCCGACCTTACCGACACGAGATCGGAGGCACAATCACGGCTGCAACCATTCGAGCCCTTCGACTGGAGCCGATCCCGCAGCTCCTCGACGCAGGCGCCACAGCCGGTACCGGCGCCGCAGCGGCGGCCGATCTCCTGGACGGTACGCGCGCCATCGTCGATGACCGCGTCGAGATCGCGGTCCGAGGTCGGGTGACAGAGGCAGATCAGCACGGGTTCTGAAATTGATAATGCTTTTCAAACCCAGTTCGGTCAAGGGGTGTTTTCGCAGCGCGTAAGTGGCGCTCAACACACCGGTTTTGACGAGATGTTGCGCCCGGCCGGGCTGCACCGGATGCTTCCCGCGTGAAGATCGTGGCGATCGCCGCCGTGCTCGCGTTCGGGTGCAAGTCCGAACCGAAGCCCGAGCCGCCGCCGCCGCCGAAGCCTGTGGTCGATGGTGTCGACCTCGTGGCGACCGGCGCTCCACCGCGCCGCGAGGTGCGCTATCGGCTGGCCCAGGATGCGCGCGCCGAGCTCGAGCTCGGGCTCGATGTCGATCTGACGACCGTGGATGGCGTGGCGCAGCTGCCGACGCTCGCGATGACGCTCGAGCTGCTGACGACGCAGCTCGAGCCCGATGGCAGCGGCCGGATCCGCACGCGCGTGACCGCCGCATCCGCGATCGATCGCCCGGGCGCCTCGGCCGCGCTCGCGCTGATGAACGCGCAGGCGGCGCTGCTCGTCGGGCTCGAGGCAACCGCGCAGGTATCTCCCCTCGGCGAGCTCGTCGCGTCGAGGATCGACGCCGCCGGTCGCGATCTCTCACCGGCGCTGCACGAGCAGGCGAAGACCTTGCTGCAGAGCCTCGAGCAGCTCGCGATGCCGTTGCCCGCCGAGCCGATCGGCGTCGGCGCGGCGTGGACGTACCGCAAGACGATCCAGCTCAACCAGCTCACGATGGTCGCGACGACCCGGATCGAGGTGACCGGGCTCGCCGACGATCAGCTCAGGTTCGCGAGCACGACGCAGCTGACCGGCGAGCCCCAGACGCTCACGCTCGAGCAGACGACGGCGCAGGTCACGAGCCTGGGGGGCACCGGGAGCGGGCGCGGCACGATCGATCTCGCGCACGTCACGCTGACCGGCGAGCTGCGCGCCGAGCTCGGGTTCGAGATCCTGATCGGCACGGATCGCCGGGCGACCAAGATGGCGATGGTCACGCGGCTCGGCCCACCGAGCGCGTCGCCCGCCGATCCCGCCGTGGGCTCGGGCTCAGGAGCAGGAAGCGCGAGCGCGACGAGCGACGTTCAAGGCGCGCACAGCGCGCCGTAGCGCTTGCACGCGCCGCCATCGACGGCCTCACAGGTGCGGTGCAGCGCATCGCGCGCGTCGAACATGCAGCGCGAGGCCGGAGCGCAGGCCGCGCCCCACGTCAGGCACGCGCCCTCGAGCGGCTTCGTGCACTGCTTGTAGCTGCGCGCCGCCGCGTCGTACATGCACGCGCTCTCGGGCGTGCAGGGCGCGCCGAAGTGGAAGCACGTGCCCGCGCCACTCGACTGGCACGTGAAGTACGCGCTGGTGCCCGCGTGGAAGGCGCACGTCGGCGCGAGACAGCCGATGTCACGGACCGCGACCGTCCCCGCCGGCGCCGGGGTACGCGCACCCGGCTTGACGACGGGA
Organism: Myxococcota bacterium; assembly: GCA_030857245.1. Taxonomy (GTDB): domain Bacteria; phylum Myxococcota_A; class Polyangia; order Haliangiales; family Haliangiaceae; genus JABFXX01. The sequence goes on along the minus strand of JALZOI010000580.1, from coordinate 1,892 downwards.
CCGCCGCCGCCGGCACCACCGGCGGTGCGGGGTGGCGTGGACGGGCTCCCGCAGCCGAGGAGCAGCGCAGCGACAGCGATGGCGATTCGCACGGCGCGGTTATAGCGCGCGCTCTCGCCGCGTGCCGCCGCAGCGACCGGCAGCGACCGGCGGCGGCGAAACCCCACACCGGCCGCGGCAGCCCGCGTGGGGAATCGCCACGCTGCGGTGGGAACCTGCCGGATCGCACACCGTCATGCGGGGTTACGTGGCGGTACGGCCGTTGCTGGAACCCCGGCGATGCGCTCCCTCCTCTTGCTGTCCCTCGGCCTCGTCGCGTGCGGCAACGACCAGGGCGCCGGCCCCGCTCCCGACGCGACGGCCGCGCGCGCGACCTGGTACCAGGACGTCGCGCCGATCCTCGCGAATCACTGCATGAGCTGCCACCAGCCGGGAGGGATCGCGCCGTTCACGCTCACCGACTACGACAGCGCCGTCGAGCATGCGCCGCGCATGATGCACGAGATCGATCGCGGCGCGATGCCGCCGTTCGATGCCCGCGAGGAGGCCGACTGCACGCCGCGGTTCGCGTGGGTCGATGATCCGCGGCTGTCCACCACGCAGCAGGAGACGCTGCGAGCATGGATCGACGACGGGCACCCGCTTGGCGCGGTCGCCGAGATCCCGTCACCACCCGCGACCGAGCTCGCGAACATCAGCAAGACGCTCACGCCGGTGACGCCGTTCACGACGAGCGGTGATCGCGATCAGTTCATCTGCTTCGTCCTCGATCCGGGGAACACCAAGCTCGAGTGGCTGACCGGCCTGCAGGTCCGCCCCGACAACGATCTCGTGGTCCACCACGCGGTGATCACCGAGGTGCCGCCCGGCCCCGCGCACGACGCGCTCGTCGCGCAGCGCGGGATCGGCCAGCCGTTCGAGTGCGAGACCCTGACGCCGGGCGACTTCGTCGTCCACATCTGGACGCCCGGCAATCAGCCGATGCAGACGACCGACGAGATCGCCGTCCCGATCCTCGCGGGCTCCAAGCTGGTGATGCAGATCCACTATCACCCGACCCGTGGCGTCAACGCTCCGGACGCGACGGCCGTCGATCTGCGGTTCTCGACCACGTGGCCGCGCCGCATGTACTTCGTGACCGCGCTCGGCAACGCCGTCGCGGCGCCCTTCTTGCTGCCCGGTGCGAGCGACGCCGGCGGCCCGCCGCGATTCCTGATCCCCGCGCACGCCGCCGATCATCGCGAGCACATGCGCTTCCCGATCCCGACGCTCGGCACGCTCACCGACGTCCGCCTGGTCTCGGCGAATCCGCACATGCACCTCATCGGCACGCACATCAGCGCGACGATCGAACGGCCGTCGGCGCGTGGCACCGAACCGGCCACGGAGTGCCTCGCCAACGGCGCGTGGAACTTCGACTGGCAGCGCACGTACCGCTACGACGCCCCTCTCGACGAGCTGCCCTCGCTCGCGGTCGGTGACGTCATCGACGTCAAGTGCCGGTGGGACAACACCCTGGCCAACCCGTTCGTGCAGCGGATGATGCATGACGCCGGGCTGAGTGGCCCGATCAACGTCGAGCTCGGGGAGCAGACCATCAACGAGATGTGCCTCGAGATCTTCGGGATCTCGATCCCGGCGCCACCGCAGCCGGCTGCCGGGCGTCCCACCACCATCCCGCTGCCCCGCGAGCTCGGCGCGCTGTCCTCCCGCCCGCTGCTGCGGCGCGCCCGCTGACGTGGCGCGCGCTCAGAGAGCGGGAGAGATTTGCCGCCAAGAGCGCCAAGCCCGCCAAGGAAGGGGTGAAGGACGGGGGCCGGTTGCACCCGCACCCTCCGATCTTCTCTACGAATCCTTGGCGTCCCTTGGCGGCCTGTCGAGTAGCCCCGGCC
>JALZOI010000579.1 GCA_030857245.1 Myxococcota bacterium | reverse complement strand
CCGCGCCGCTGCCCGCCGAGCCCGAGCCCGAGCCCGCCGCGACGGCGCTGCCACTGCCGGCGGCGCTGCCACTGCCGGCGGCGTCGGGAGCCTTCGGCTTCACCTCGATCTGCGTGTCGCTGCCCCACCAGTAGCTGTCCGCACCGGTGCCGCGGCGCTCGAGCTTCACCTCGCGGCGCTCGGCCTTGTACTCGATCGAGACGATCTCGCTCTCGGCCTTATTCCAGAGGACGACCGAGCCGAGGTCCGGCTTGACGGTCTTGTCGCGGGTCCATGTGCGGTACCCATAGACGAGCATCACGGCGAGCAACACGCCGTGGATCAACGCGCCCTTCATGACGTCACCTTCCGCGAGCGGCGCCGCCGGGCCCAGGTCCCGATCAGGCCGAGTGTCAGGACCAGCAGCGGTGCGCCGACCGTGGTCAGCGTGAACCACACCGCGTCCTGGTTCTTCGAGTGCTGGATCGCCTTGTCGTCCTCCGACACGATCTCGCCCGCGAACACTTCCTCACCACCGAGCCAGCGGATCGAGTCGACGAGGAGGTTACCGGACAGGATGCGGACCTGCGCGCGACCGGCCGCGCCGGGCGCGAGCACGTCGGAGAACAGGTCGACGTCGGCGTAGACGATCGCGCGGAAGCCATCCTTGCCATCGAGCTTCGGACCTTCGATGGCCGCGGCGAGGTTCCACCGCTGCTTCTTCTCGGGCTTCGGACCGGCCTCGTCGAACGTGAAGTTCGCGTTGTAGTCGAGCCACGCGGTCTCCATCGACCGGATCGTCACCGTCTTCTTCGGCGCCTCACCCTCGACCGTGAACGGCACGTCCTCGAGGGCGCCCGGCTCGATCGTGATGAGCTGCCCGCCCCGCGAGATCGCCGTCGTCGTGGCGTGCGCGCTGAACTGCGACGTCATCACGAACCGGCGGTCCGTGATGGTGCGCAGCTGCGGCATGAACGAGACGTCGTCGACGAGGTCGCCCGCCGCCATCTTGACGCCGAGCCGACCCTCGAGCGGGCCCATGCTCGGCTCGCCCTTGGGGTCGAGTCCGATCAGCACGCGGCCACCGCGCGCGAGGTAGCGATCGAGCGCCTCCCACTCGGCGGGCTGCAGCGGGACCGACGGGCCCATGATCAGCACCATCGTCGCGTCGGCCGGGACATCGCGGACCAGCTCCATGAGCGCGAGGTCCTTGATCTCGTAGTTGAGCTCGCCGAGCCGCTGGCGGAACTTCGTCATGCTGCGGTCCTGCACGCGACCCTTGAGCTCGGGCGGCACCGACTCGGGATCGGTGACCTCGCCGTGGCCCTTCAGCAGGTACGACTTCCGCTTGTCGCGGACGAGCTTCATCAGCAGCGCGTTGATCTCGCGGTCGAGGTTGCGCAGCTTGCCGGCCCCCTTGCGGGCCTTCTCGAGGTCGGTGTCGATCTCGAGCGTGAAGTGCTTCTCGGTCTCATCACTGCCGCGCGCGACGACGATCACGCCGTCCTTCTGCAGCTTGTACTTGCCCGCGAGCTCGGCATTGCCGATCCGATCGTCGACCGTGACGGTCAGCTTGCCGCTCGCCTTCGCGAGCTCCTGGAAGTAATCGCGGACCTGCTCCTTGACCTCGTTGGTCTCGGGGAAGAACAGGTGGACGCGCACGGGCTCCGAGGCGGCCGCGACGATGTTGCGCGTCGACTCGCCCGGCGATGACGTCTTGAAGTAGCTGACGTCGCGCGAGATGTTGCGCTCCTTCGTGACGTGACACGTCACCATGAGGAGCGCAGCCGCCAGCGCGACGGTCAGGCCGGACCACCCGATCTCGCGCACGCGATAGTGCTCGACGCCGACATCATCGGCCGCGTCGGCCATGTCGAAGTTGGTGCGCAGCGCGGTGCCGAGCGAGAGCTCGATCATCAGCACGGGCACGACCGACGCGAGCAGCAGGATCGACCACATCACGGTGAGCGCGCCGCTGAACCGCGCAGCGGAGGCCGCGCTGATCCCGAGGACGCCGAGGCCCCACTTCGTGGTCAGCGCGTACAGCAGGAGCGCGACCAGCGTGCCGACGTGGCAGAGCAGGAGCGTCGCCTCGACCCGGCGGCGCGCGCCGCGCGAGCCGACCGTCGTCCACACGCGCGCACCGGTGACGGCGAGCAGCAACCCGACGCCGAGGAAGGTCAGCGCGACCCGCAGGCCGGCCTGGTGCGCGACCAGACGCTCGCTGACGAGCGTGATCAGGAGGCCGACGCCGAACGCCAGGCTGGCCCACCACGGAGAAGCTGTTCTCATTGCCATCGCTTCGCCTCCAACGTCTTCACGGCGAGCAAGAGGAAGAAGTACGTGACTGCCAGGTAGTAGACGACGTCCTTCAGGTTGAGGACGCCGCGCATGAACCCGTTCTGGAAGTGGATCCACCAGAGGTCGAGATCCTGCAGCACCATGCGCACGGAGCCGTCGAGCTTCTTCGAGAACATGAAGAGCACGACCATCAGCACCGTGATCGCGGCGGCCACCACCGCAGCGATCAGCTGGTTCTTGGCGAGCGCGCTCGCGAACGTGCCGATCGCGAGCGTCGCCGCGCCGAGCAGGAAGAGCCCGAGGTAGCCGACGAGGATCTGCGCGCCGCTGATCTTGCCGTTGACCTTGATGAGCAGCGGCATGTAGACGGAGAGCGCGAGCAGGACCGAGAGGAACGTCAGCGCGGCGAGGAACTTGCCGAGGACGATCTCGGTATCCCGCACCGGCGAGGTGTTGAGCAGCACCATCGAGTGGGTCTGCCGCTCCTCGGAGATCAGCCGGAAGGACAGCAGGACGCCCCCGAACAGCGGGATCCCGCTCGCGAAGTAGAAGAACCTCTCGAGGACGATCGCGGAGAGCTGCTCGCCTTGCAGCGAGTACCCCTGGAACAGGATGCCGGTGATCATCAGCAGGAGCGCCGCGATCACCCACGAAAAGGGCGAGCGCAGGTACGCCCCGAGCTCGCGACGGTAGATGATGCTAGTTGCTCGCATCCGCTCCTCCGACCAGTCGAATGAAGGTGTTCTCGAGCTCGCTGCGCGAGTAATCGAGCTTGATGAGATCGAGCTTGGCCTCGACGACCGCCCGGCTGACCTCGGCGCGACAGTCCTTCGTGGTCGACAGCGCGAACAACAGGCCGCCGCCTTGCTCGTAGGGCTCCGCGACGCTCTTCACGCCATCGACGGCCGCGAGCACCTTCGAGATCTCGGCCTTCGGATCCTCACCGCGCGCGCGGACGGTCGCGGTGATCTGCCGGATGTCGCCCTCGTGGGCCGACAGCTCCCCCTCGCTGCCGACGCCGAGGATCTTGCCGCGGCCGAGCACGAGCAGCCGATCGCAGGTCTGGCTGATCTCGGTCAGGATGTGACTCGAGATCAGGACCGTGTGGTTCTGCTTGAGATCGTGGATCAGGTTGCGCATCTCGACGATCTGCACGGGATCGAGGCCGCGCGTCGGCTCGTCGAGGATCAAGAACTTGGGCTGATGGATGATCGCCTGAGCAACCCCGACGCGCTGGCGGAAGCCGTGGGACAGCGTCCCGATCGCGTCCTGTGAGACCTCACCGAGATCGGTGATGTCGAGGACGTCAGGCATCCGGCGCTTGATCTCGGCCCGGGTCATCCCGCGGAGCTCGCCGGCGAACGCGAGGTAGTCCCGCACGTTCATGTCCGTGTAGAGCGGCGGGTTCTCCGGCAGGAAGCCGATCCGTTTCCGGACCTCGTGGGGCTCGGCGACCGCGTCGACACCGCCGACCTCGATCGAGCCGCCCGAGGGCCGCAGATCGCACGCCAGGATGCGCAGTGCGGTCGTCTTGCCGGCCCCGTTCAGGCCCAGAAAGCCGACGGTCTCCCCGTCCTTGATCTCGAACGAGACCGGACCGAGTGCCCGTTTGCCACCATAGAACTTCGACAGATTCGATGCGCGGATCATCAACCCTCGCTGGTTGCGCCATGGGCGCGAAATCGCTGGAGTTTATTAAACGCCATTGGCACTCGTGTCAAGCCGCTGCGGGGCCTCAAACCAGGCGAGGCGGGTCGGTTGTTCCCGCAGTCCGTCCACGCGCGCGCGGCACGCGCGCTTCCGGGCGTGAAGGAATGTGAAGACAGCGGGTTAGGCACGCTGACTGCAGCATGCTCGCCCCATGCGAGCGTCGTCGTCGATCGTGCTGTTCGTCATGCTCGGTGCGAGCGCTTGTTATCGCGAGTACCAGCCGGAGCCACGGCGGGCCTACGCACCCGAACCGGTGGTGATGCAGGGCCCGCCCGGCGGCGGCATGGACCCCGAGTACGTGGCCGCGCCGGCGACGACCGGTGGCCTCGACGCCGGCGGTGATGGCGACGCGTTCGCGACGGCCGAGCTCGCGCCATCGTCCGATCCGCAGGACCCCGGCTACGTGATGGGCACCGTCACCGACGCCGAGATCGACGCCACGCTCGAGCCGTACGGCGAGTGGATCGAGGATCCGACGTACGGCCGGATCTGGCGTCCGTACGCCACGGTGGTGGGCGTCGATTTCACACCGTACGAGACGTGCGGGTCCTGGGTGTGGACCGACTACGGCTGGACCTACCTCTGCGACTGGGACTGGGGCTGGCTGCCGTTCCACTATGGTCAGTGGGGGTGGTTCGACGACTCCTGGGCCTGGGTTCCGGACTACACGTGGAGCCCCGCGTGGGTCGAGTGGCGTCACGGCGGCGGCTACGTCGGCTGGCGACCGCTGGGGCCGCGCGTGCGAGATCATCGGAACGGGCATGCCGGTGGCGGCCACGGCTCGCGCGGTCCGCGAATCCGCGATCACCGCGGCTTCACGGGACGTGACTCGGACTGGCGGTTCGTCCCCGAGCGAGGCCTCGGTCGCCGGATCCGCGGCAACCTCATGAAGAACCCGGCCGAGGGGCTGCGCGTGACGAGCACGGTCGCACGCCCACCGGTGCGCGCGACGGTCCCGCCGATCCGCGCCGCCTCGCTGATGCGGGATCGGCTCGCGGTCCGCGGCCGTGCCGAGC
>JALZOI010000578.1 GCA_030857245.1 Myxococcota bacterium | reverse complement strand
GTCGAGAGCCGGCGCAATCGGCTCGCGGTGCCGTCGATCGCCGCGAGCGATCCGCATTTCACGTGTGAGCCGTCGTCTTCTGCGACCTCACCATCGGTGGGGTCTACCCCGGTGGGGTCTACCCGCGAGCGAGCCGCATTTCACGTGTAAGCCGTCGTCTTCTGCGACCTCACCATCGGTGGGGTCTGCCCGCACCATCGGTGGGGTCTGCCCGTGGGGTCTGCCCCCACGAGCGCCCCGAGCCCGCATCGATCTCGACCGACTCGCCGTGACAGAACGCGACACGCTCGTACCGCGCGAACGTCATGTTGGTGACGGGCAGCCGTGCGCCGAACGCGGCGAGCTCGACGAGCGTCGCCTCCGTGTTCGCTCCCAAGTGCCACCGTTCGACAGACGGCCGAAGTCGAGCCGCTCAAAATCTGTGTGCGCGTGACCTCTACTTGGTCGGTCGTTCTCAGGGTGAACTCGGGCAGGAGTGGTCGCTTATCCAGAAGCGAGTTTTTTTCGTCGCACAACAGGCCCGCTAGCTTCCGCCAGCGGGCCTGCAGCAAATTGCGGCGCTCTGATTAGTTAGTTCCCGTCCCGAATCGCGTAACTGCGCGGGCCGAAACGTGATTTCCCGACGACGATTCCGGAAATAAAGCATCGGGGTTCCCGAGTCTTGTGGGTGCTTACTTCCACACGAAACGAGGCCCCGATGCGCCACAGTGTACGCGAACAGCTACCGCTCGTTCCATCTCCATTCGCCCACAAGCACGTCGACGAGCTCGAGGCGGCGCGCACGATCCTCGATGCGCATCCGGAGTTCGCCCGCTGGGTCCTGGCCGATCTCCTCGCGGGCGGAATCGACCCGGATCGCGGCCGCGACGGGATAAGCGGCGAGCAGGTGTTCCGCGCGCTCGTGATCAAGCAGGCCAACGGATTCAGCTACGAACAGCTGGCGTTCCACCTCGGCGACTCGCAGAGCTACCGAGCGTTCTGCTTGTTCGGCTTCGCCGACAAGCCTCCGAAGAAGTCGACGCTCCAGCGCAACATCAAGCTCGTGCGGGCCGAGACACTCGAACGCGTGAATCGCGCGCTCGTTGACCTCGCACAAGCGCAAGGAATCGAGGACGGCCGGCGGCTGCGTGCCGACTCGACCGTCATCAATGCTGCGATCCACGAGCCCACCGATTCAAGCTTGCTGGTCGACTGTGTCCGCGTGTTGACGCGGCTACTTCGCGAGGCCCGCGAGTACGTCGCGCTCGAATACACCAACCATCACAAGCGAGCCAAGCGACGCGCGATGGCGATCCAGCACTCAGCGAAGCCCGAACAGCGCCTGCCGCTGTACAAAGACCTCGTCAAGGTCGCCGAGAATACGGTTGCGTCGGCGCAATTCTCCGTCGGGAAACTCGAGCAAGCGTTCCCGCCCGAGGCGTTTCAGCAGCCCGAGCTCGGCAAATTGCGTGATTCGCTCCAGCACTACATCAAGCTCGCGGAGAAGGTGCTCGATCAGACCCGCCGTCGCGTCTTCAATGAAGAGACCGTACCTGCATCGGAGAAGGTGGTCTCGATCTTCGAGCCGCACACCGACATCATTCGCAAGGACCGGCGCGACACGCTATATGGCCACAAAGTCTTCCTGACGGCCGGAGCCTCCGGCCTGATCGTCGATTGCTTCGTCGAACGCGGCAATCCAACCGACTCCACCAAAGCCGTGAACGTGGCGAAGCGCGCCATCAAGGCCCTCGGCAAGGAACCGGAGCAGATCGTCTTCGATGGTGGCTTCAGCTCGCGCGACAACCTCGAAGAGATCAAGAGCCTCGGAATCCGCGACGTCGCGTTCAGCAAGGCACCCGGCCTGGCCATCAAAGAGATGGTCAAGCGCACCTGGCTCTACCAACGTCTACGCAATTTCCGGGCGGGTATCGAAGGCATCATCTCCTTCCTCAAGCGGTGCTTCGGCTGGGACCGCTGCGCGTGGCGGTCGTACGGATCGTTTCGAGCCTACGCGTGGGGCTCGGTGATCGCCGCGAACCTCGTGATGCTCGCGCGACACACGCTCGCCTGATCGCGGACGCCCTCGTGAACGAGCGCCGCGCCCACGTGGGCGCGATCGTCGCGGCGTGGCTGGAGTGCGGCGGCGACGCGATTTTTCGTGCACCCACGTGGCGCGGCAGCCCGGCGCCCCGGCCGAGGTCCGCGAAATCAGTGGCCGGCGGCCGATTCCTCGTCGAGAAACGCCGATTTGGGATCCGAACTAGCTAGGGCGCCGAGGCGCCGTTACTCGGCTTGAGGACCTTTGCAGCGAACAGGCCCTTGGGCCCCTGCTGCTCCTCGTACTCGACTTCTTGTCCCTGGTTGAGGGTTCGAAATCCCTCTCCAGTGATCGACGAGTAATGGACGAACACGTCCTTGCCGTCATTCGCCCGGCTGATGAAGCCGTAGCCCTTGGCATCGTTGAACCACTTCACGGTACCGAGTGCGATCGCCATGTACTACCTCCCACTATCCACGTTGGCCTGCGGTCACCCTTCGTGACCGCCTCTCGTGTTTGAACACTCGTCGCGCCGCACCTCAACACAATTTTTATAGAAACCGACGGTGGTGTGGAAATGTTCATGGATAGCGAAACGGCTGGAACAACACAGGTAACGGAGACCACGACTGTCATGCGCGCGGTGCAGACTTTTCCGCCAGGCACGAACGTTTCCACACAGCATGTGCCGTCGACGTCGACTTTCTGGTTGCGATGTACCGTGATGTGATGCTCTGGATCGGCTGGCTCGCGGTCGTGGTGATCGCGGGTTGTGGTCAGCGTGACGACCCGGCGAACGACCGCGGCTCGGCAGCGCCACAAACGCCGCGTGATGCAGCCGCGAGCGCGAAGAGCGGCTCGGCGGACGGGCTGATCAAGGCCGCGCACGGCGCGCAGATCGCGGTCGTCGCGGTCAGCGATGGTGGCGAGGTCGCGCTGTCGATCGACGAGAGCGGCGGGTCGCGGTTCTGGCCCGCGCTCGATGGCACGCGCGAGCCGGTCGTCGTTCGCGGCATGACCGCGACCGACCTCGCGATCGTGCGCGACGGCGACGGCTGGCGTGCCGCCATGATCGACAGTGCGCAGGGCCTCGCGGTGCTACGGCTCGATCGCGAAGGCGCCGTTCGCGAGCGCACGCTGATCGCGGCCGAGCCAGGGTTCGCCGAGCTCGCCGGTGGCCGCGAGCTATTGCTCGCGCGCCGGGTCGACCACGTGATCGTGCGGCTCGACGTGGCTGGCGCACGGCCACTGAGCTCCGAGCACGGCGACCAGGTGCTCGCGATCGCGGCACGTGGTTCGTTCGCGATCGCGGGCATCGCGGACCGCGAGCATCCCGGCGAGATCGCGACGGTGCGGCGGATCGAGCACGGCGCCCAGCTCGCGTGGGGACCGCCGATCCAGCTTCCGGTTCCGCTGCGCGCGCCGATCGTGATCTCGCCGGACGGCCGTCGTCTCGGCGGTGTCCACGCACGGACTCGCGCGGGTGTGGTGATCGGGATCGCCGACGCCCGCTTGCTCGCGACCGACGTGGTTGGCAGGGATGACGGCGAGCGCCCACTCGGGTTTCTCGATGCCGAGCGCGTCGCGTTCGGCGGCGGTGTCGTGATCGGTGCGTCCCGCCCTGTCGTCGCCGATCCGTGGTCGGGGACGCAATCGCCGCTGCGCGTGCGGGTCGGTCCAGGAGCCGCCGTGGCCGATGGTGTCGTCGTCAGCGGGTTCGCGACGCACCTCGTGCTCGCCGACCCCGAGCGCAACCGCTTCCTCGGCTACCGCGACGTCGGCGTCGGCTTGCTGCAGACGGCAGGTGGTGACGTAACCTTTGCGATGGGTGACCGCCTGCTCTGGCTCGACGACCGGCTCCGGCTACAGCGCGCACTGTCGCTCACCGGCGCGAACGCCTCGCTGCATGTCATCGACGATCGTCGGATCCTCAAGGGCACCGTGATCACGCCGCCGGACAGCGAGTCCGAGCTCCAGCTCGCAATCCTCGACGCGACGACGGGGAGCGAGGCTGTAGTCGGCAGCTGGTCGACGGGCGTCACGATCGTGTACGAGCCGGCGACGCGAATGATCGCCGGGTTCATGCGGGGTAAGCTGACCCAGCGCGCGCAGCTCGATGGGCTGGACGCGCCGATGACGCTGCGGAGGCCGCTGCGCACGCGGCCATCGGTCCTCGGGATCGAGCTCTTGGATCCGGCCGTTGCCGATGGCGTGATTGCCATCGCGCATGCCTACGAGGAGGACGGTGGGCTCCGCCTCGAGACGTTCATTGAGGATCCGGGTGGCGCCGGTCCGATCGCGCCGGCGACCAACGTCACGCTGCAGCAAGTGACGATGCTCGGCATCGATCGGACGGGCGTCGCCTACGTGCTGTCGATCATGGCGACGCCGCGCCGCATCGTCACCGGCTGGCGGCATGGCAAGCGCATCCGCGATCTCGCGTTCGACAGCGTCGTCGTGGCGGGAGCCGTCGAGCCCCGCGGCACGGCGCTCGCGTTCGTGACCGAGACCGAGGTGTTCGCGGTCGAGCTCGATGGCGCCGTGCGCTGGCGCGTGCCGGCGTGGCGGGTGAACGCCCTGCGCTACTCGACTGATGGCGCGACGCTGTACGTCACCACGCAGGGCGGCTTGCTCGCGCTCGATTCCGCGACCGGCCAGCGCCGCGCGACCGGCTGTGCGTGGAGCTTCGGTATGTCGGCGCTCGAACCACCCGCGATGACGTTCGCGGCGCCGATCGTGTGCGCGGAGAGCGAGTGAGGCGCGGAGGGCGAGTGAGGCGCGGAGAGCGAGTGAGGCGCCAGGCGCTCGCGGTCTCGATCGTCGCGACCGCCGCGGCCTGCGGCACGCCCGCGCGACCGACGGTAGTCCATCGCGAGCCGCCGACGGTCGCCCACGATGCGGGCGTCACCGCAGATGCCAGCGTCGCGACCGCGATCATACGGCCGGGCTTGCGGGCGCACCGCATCGAGGCGCCGCACGCCGGCGTGATC
>JALZOI010000577.1 GCA_030857245.1 Myxococcota bacterium | reverse complement strand
ATCACCGGCCACCGTCGCGGAGCTGTGGACCGTGTCGCGCGCGCATCCACGTGACGCGGCGATCCGCGGCGTGCTCCTCGAGGCGTTGCCCGCTGACGACCGCCGGCGCGGCGACGTGCAGCACGAGCTCGGCATCCTCGCTGCCGATCCTGACGGCGAGCGGGCTCGGGCCGCGCTGCGCGCGCTGCGCTGATCAGCGGCGCGGCGGCGGCCGGACGCCGCGCTGCTTGTACGCGACGTAGTCGGCGACGATCGTGGCGTGATCGAACACGAGCGGCTCGGGCAGGCCATCCGGCGTGCAGACCAGGCAGCTCGCCGCATCGTCGGCGCCGACCGGCGTGCCCGTCGCGCGCCCGATGAACACCGTCGAGACCGTGTGCTTGCGCGCGTCGCGTGACGGGTCCGAGTAGACGTGGAACAGCTCGATGAGCTCGACGTCGAGCCCGGTCTCCTCCTTGGCCTCGCGGATCGCGGCGTCGGCGATCCACTCGCCCTCGTCGACGAAGCCGCCGGGCAGGGCGAAGCCCTTCGGCTCGTTCGCGCGCTCGATGAACACCAGCTCGCCGGGGTGGCCGTCGAGCTCGATCAGGATGTCGACCGTCGGCTTCGGGTTCTTGTACGCGCCGTCACCGCTCACTGCGCACCTCCGGTGGCGAGCGGACCCTCGATCCAGCTCGCCATGTCCTGCTGCAGCTGCTTGGCCTCCGGATCGCTGTCGATCACGTTCTTGCGCTCCTCGGGGTCGGTCGCGAGATCGAACAGCTCCCAGGCGGAGTCGCTGATCCGGTAGAACACGTGCTTCTTGCCGTCGGCGGTGATCATCGACTTCGCGTCGTGCTTCCACGCGTCGGCCGGGAGCAGCTCGGAGAACGCGGGCTTCGGCGGCAGCGGCGTGCCCTCGATCGCGGGGACGAGGCTGCGGCCGCGCCAGCTCGCGGGTGCGGTGACGCCGAACAGGTGCGCGATCGTGGGCGCGATGTCGATGAGCTCGACGACGTCGCTCGCGACGCGCGGCTGCACCCCGGGCACGCGGAACAGCAGCGGCACGTGGATCAGCTCGCGGTACAGCGTCTGGCCGTGGAAGAACATCCGCGCCCCCGCGAACCGGTGGACGCCGAAGGCCTCGCCATGGTCGGACATCACGACGATCGTGGTGTCCTTCGCGAAGCCGGTCTTCTCGAGGGCGTCGAGGATCTCGCCGATGAACCTGTCGACGACCGCGATCTCGTAGTCGTACTTCTGCGACAGCGACTCGTCGCCCCGCGTGGTGATGGGATAGCCGTCGTGCGTCACGTACGTCGAGTGGGGCTCGAAGAGGTGGACGAGCATCGCGAACTTGCTCGAGTCGGTCTTCGCCGCAGCGAGCTCCTCGAGCTTCGCGATCGTCTTCTTCACGATCCGCGGCCCGGCGATGTCGGTGTTGGAGTCGCGGACGCTGAGCGCGCCGGCGTTGTCCCACTCGTCGGCGCCCTGCAGCACGTTGCTGTTCATGTACTTGGCGACGTCGGGGCAGACGGTCGGATCGCGCTTGCGATCGCAGAAGTAGAAGTGCGAGGTCTGGCCGATCGTCTTGAAGCCTGCCGGCTTGAGCGCCTCGAACAGCAGCTCGTTGTCGTCCGAGACGGTCGGGTAGTCGCGGTCCTTGCGGTCGACGATGAGCTGCGACGGATAGCGCGACGCCAGGAACGACGGCACCGAGCGCGGCGTGTTCGGCGCCTGCGCGTAGGCGTTGGCGAACACGACCGCTTCCTTCGCGAGCGCGTCGAGGCGCGGCGTCAGCGACTTGCCATCGCGCTGGTAGCCCGAGAACCCCATGCGGTCCGCGCGCAGCGTGTCGACGAAGATCACGAGCACGTTCTGGCCGCCGGAGACCGCCGGTGGCAGCGGCGTGGCCGAGCCGGAGCCGGCGTCCGCAGGCGCGGTGCCCGCGGTGCCGTCGACCTTGCCGTCACCGCCGATGCAGTTGTCGTCGATGCCGTTGCCCGGGATCTCGGTGGCGCCCGGGTAGATGTCGGGGTTGCTGTCGTCGCAGTCGGGACCCCCGAAGAAGCCGGAGTGCCCGTCGTGATCGCGATCGATCAGCTTGCGCAGGACCGGGATCATCCGCGCGCCGACGTACGACTGCTCGGTCACCGCCGTGCGGGTCTCGATCGACGGCGCGCGCAGGCCGACGAGGGGGAGCGCGATGGCGAGGGCCGTGGCAGCCGCGATCACGACGCCGCGGCGCGGGAGCTTCGTGCGCACGCTCGCCAGCGGACCGTAGGCGAGCAGGCCGATCACGATCGCCACCGCGGGGAGCAGCGCCGGCACGATCAACGAGCCGAGGTTGAGCGCCTGGTAGTCGAGCTTGCGGAAGATGATGTAGCTGCCCGCGAGCACCACCGCGCCGGCCGCGGCGACGAGCAGCAGCACGACGCGCGACAGCGGGCCGATCGCGGGGACCACCGCGGTGATCCGCCGGGTCACGCGGTAGAGCGGCAGCGCGCCGAGCGCGATCACGGGGATCGCCGCGACGACCATGACGCCGAGCAGCAGCGCCCCGATGTTCTTGCGGCTGACGTCCCCGACCAGCCCGAGGGCGAGGCGGCTGACGACGAGGGCGAGCACGCCCCCGAGGATCGCGGCCGCGATCAGGAGCGCCGCGACCGCCTGGTCACGCTCGGGCTCGCGGCGCAGCCGGCCGAACATCCCGCGGATCCAGCCGCTGCCCCACTGCGCGTTGCCGGCGCCGAGCACGATGCCCACGGCGATCGCGACGGGCAGCGCGATCAGCGCCCACAGGCCGAGCAGGGCGAGCGCGCCGCCGCCGGTGTGCGCGAGATCCACGAGCGCGAGGACGAGACCTGCGAGGAGCACCACGCCGAGCCCGGTCGCCATCCCGTCACGGTAGGCATGGGGTCGGGAATTCGCGTCGGACATCGCGCTGGGGTTACCACATCCCGGAGATCGCGCGCGACCGCGGCTCGCTCAGCTGCGTCGCACTTCGACCAGCACGCCCTCGACGAACCGCGGATCGATCTCGGCGTCCTTGACGGCGCCGAGGATCGCCTCGAGCTCCTCGAACCAGGTGCCGATCAGCGGGGAGAGCACCGACGCCGACGCGGTGAGCTGCTTGGCCCCGAGCCGGCTGCGCACGGCCTCGAGCCCGGCGGCGCGCGCGGCCTCGGTGAGCTGGCCCTCGGTCATTCCCTGATCACGGAGCGTCGTGAGCTCGGCCTGCGAGAGCGCCTCACCCGTGAAGCCACCGCCGACCACCGCGCGCGCGAGCGCGGTCCGGATGTGATCGTCGAGGCTCGGCCGCGGCTCCGGAGCCTGGCCGAGCGCGAGCACGTCGACGCCGAGGCTCTCGACGAGCGCGATCCGCACCGTGAGCCCGGTCAGGAGCTCACCGGCGCGGCGCAGATCCGAGGACGACTCGAAGGGCCGCAGCCCGCTCGTCGGCGGCGCGTCCGCGGCGCGCGAGAACAGCGGCCGCGGCGAGCACAGCCCGGCGACCAGCTCGCGGGCCGGCGAGCCCGCCGTCACCGAGCGCGTCGCGAGCGCCTGCGCGAGCCGCGACAGCTTGTGGGTCACCGTGTAGCCGACGCGGAACAGCCGCGCGAGCCCGATCGACGACAGCGCCTCCGTCGCGCGCGCGAGATCGCCGCGCGCGATGGTCTCGAGCCCGAGCGACAGGGTCGCGGTCGCGTAGAGCGCGCCGCGCCGCACGACCTCGGGCTGCCCGGGCTTTGCCCGGCCGGCGGCGAGCACCTTGTTGACGAGCATGAGCAGGGCGCTCTCGACGCGCTCGGCCTCGTCCGGATCCTCGATCGCGGCGAGCGCGCGCGCGAGGAAGTTGCGGCCGAGCACCTCCTCGGCGATCGCGAGCGGCATCTGGGTGGCGTCCTCGCCGACGATCCGCTCGTGCGAGCCCTCGCCGATCTTGACCTGCTCGGCGTCGAGCGGGCGAAACAGGTCGAGCGCCTCGTAGAAGTCGACGTAGCCCATGTCGGCGAGCCGCGCGGTTCGCCACCGGTAGCTCATCTCCTCGAGCTCCGACGTCAGCTCGGAGCGCGCCGACATGATCGTGTGCCGCGCGAGATCGAGATCGGCGCGGTACAGGTCCTCGACGAGCTGCTGCGTGAGCCGTCCACTGTCCTCGTCGCCGAGCAGCTCGAGCATGAAGAAGCGATCCGGCGTCGCCATGATCGGCGACTCGTTGTCCTCGTCGGGCTCCTCGCCGAGCGTGGTGTCGTAGACGCGTACCTGGCGCTGCAGGATCAGCGCGCGGAGCTCGCTGTCGAGCTTGCTCCACACCTGGCCGAGCTTCTCGAACCCGGCGTCGATCAGCGCCGACAGCCACGGCTTGAGCGGCGCGAAGTCGAGCTGATCCTTGTTCCAGCCATCGAGGTCCATGCAGCCCTGGATCTGCGACGGCGTCGCGAGGTGGATGAGATCCGCCGCGTCCTCGAAGCCGACCTCGTGCACGAGCTCGAAGATCTCGTTCGGCGACAGCGCCGCGATCGCGCCCTCGGCGTCGTCCTGCGACAGCAGGGCGTCGATCCGGCGGTAGCCGCGCGGCCCCGCGAGCTGGGCACGGAGGCGGGCCAGCGGGCCGCTCGGAGGGACGTCGCGCTCGGACATGGCGTGCCTATACCAGACTTGGCGCGTCCCGAGAGGCCGGGCGAGGAGACGGGTCGCCAGGCGCGCCGAGGCCGCCGAGCGCGCCGCCGGAACTTCAGGAGGGGCATCCCCTCGGGTATCCAGATCCTTGGCGGACACGCCGCGCTTGGCGCCCTCGGCGACCCGTCTCTCGGTCTCTCCCCGAGCGGCGGGACGCCCGCGGCTGCGCGTTGTACGGTCGGCGCATGTCTCGGGCGATCGAGGACGCCGTCGCGGCCACGCTCTCGACGGTCGGGCAGGGCGTCTACGCCGTCGCGTGCTCGGGCGGGATGGACTCGATCGCGCTCGCCGATGCGGCGATCACGGTCGCCGGGCCTGCCCACGTCGTCGTGCTCACGATCGACCACGGCCTGTCGCCCGGCAGCGCGG
>JALZOI010000576.1 GCA_030857245.1 Myxococcota bacterium | reverse complement strand
CGCTCGACGCGTGCCCGCTCGCGGTGCGTGCGGCCGCGACGGTCGTCGCGTACGGCCGCGCGACCCAGCCGACCGGCGCCCTCCCGATCGCGCGGCTCGCGCTCTACCAGCAGGCCGACAGCGTCGTGCTCGACGAGGCCGCGGTCGCGAACCTCGAGCTCGTCGAGACGCTGATCGGGCGCCACACCAAGGGCTCGCTGCTCGACGTGATCGACGAGACCGTCACCGCACCGGGCGGCCGGCTGCTCCGGCGCTGGCTGCTGTACCCGCTCGTCGACGTGCCGCTGATCCGGCGCCGCCAGGACGCGGTCGCCTGGCTCGTCGAGCGGCCGACGCTGGCCGAGACGATCCGGCGGGCGCTGTCGCGGATCGCCGATCTCGAGCGACTCGCCGGTAAGGCCACGCTCGGGGTCGCTACCCCGCGCGATCTGGGCCGGCTCCGCGATGCGCTCCACCAGCTCCCCGAGCTCGTCGAGCTCGTGCGCTCCGGGACCACGCCGATGCCGGGCCAGACCGAGCTGCCGCTGCTCCTCGATCTGCGGGCGTGCGCCGCGAAGCCGTTGCCCGTGCTGGCCGCGCGGCTGGCCGCGACCCTCGTGGACGAGCCGCCGGCGCTGCTCAAGGACGGCGCCGTGATCCGGAAGGGCCACGACGGCATCGTCGACGAGTGCCGCGCGCTCGCCGATGGTGGCAAGGAGCAGATCCTCGCGATCGAGGAGCGCGAGCAGAAGCAGAGCGGCATCGCGAGCCTCAAGGTCCGCTACAACCGCGTCTTCGGGTACTACATCGAGGTCACCAAGACGCACCTGACGAAGGTGCCGGCGCACTACGTCCGCAAGCAGACGGTCGCCACCGGCGAACGCTACGTGACCCCGGAGCTCGCCGAGCTCGAGAAGAAGGTGCTCGCCGCCGAGGACACGCTCGCGACCCGCGAGTGCGAGCTGTTCAAGGCCGAGGTCGCGGCCGTCGCGGTCTGCGCACGCGAGATCGCCGCCGCCGGCGCGGCGCTCGCGGTGCTCGACTGCTGTGGCTCGCTCGCGCAGGTCGCGGCGCACCGTGGCTACTGCCGGCCGGTCGTCGACACCCACGCCGTCCTCGAGATCACCGACGGTCGACACCCGGTGATCGAGGCGATGCTGCCGACCGGCAGCTTCGTCGCCAACGACTGCCGGCTCGATCCCGACGCCGAGCAGCTCGTGCTGATCACCGGTCCGAACATGGCCGGCAAGTCGACGTACATGCGCCAGGTCGCGCAGATCGCGCTGCTCGCGCAGATCGGCAGCTTCGTCCCCGCGAAGGCCGCGACGATCGGGATCTGCGACCGCGTGTTCACGCGCGTGGGCGCTGCCGATAACCTGTCGCGCGGCGACTCGACGTTCATGGTCGAGATGCGCGAGACCGCGGCGATCCTCGCGAAGGCGACGCGGCGCTCGCTGGTCATCCTCGACGAGGTCGGCCGCGGCACGTCGACGTTCGACGGCGTCGCGATCGCCTGGGCGGTCTCCGAGTTCCTGCACGACGCGATCGGCGCGCGTACGCTGTTCGCGACCCACTACCACGAGCTCGTCGCGCTCGCGACGACCGGGGCCGGTCGGCCGCGGATCCGCAACGTCTCGATGGCGGTGCGCGAGCACAAGGGCGAGATCGTGTTCCTCCGCCGCGTCGTCGCCGGCGGCGCGAACAAGAGCTACGGCGTCGACGTCGCGCGGCTCGCGGGCCTGCCGACGTCCGTCGTCGCGCGCGCTCGCACGATCATGAACCAGCTCGAAGGTGGCGCGCAGCTCGGCGCCTCGCCGCAGCTCACGCTGCTACCGACCGCGGCCCCGTCGGCCGCGCTCACGCATTTGCCGACGTCACCGTCGGCCGCGCTCACGCGTCGGGTAATGGCGATCGATGTCGATCGCACGACGCCGCTCGAGGCACTGCAGCTGCTCGCCGAGCTCAAGTCGCTCGTGTAGGTCGGCGTGCCGCGCGCACGCACGTACGATGTGGCTCCCGCCCCCCAGCCGCCGCGGGTAGGGGGGCAGCGCCCCGAGCGCCGTCGAGTCCAAGCCCGCGAGATCCATACATCTCGGGTTGGCGTGGAGCTTGTACATGGGACCTCTACCGTTTCGAGGAGATGACCATGAAGCACATCAAGAACATCGCTCTCGGCGCCGCGCTCTTCGCCGCGATGCCGAGCATGGGCTGCGGTGGCGACGACGACGGCGGCCCGCTGGGCAGCGTCGACTCGCTGATCGTCCTGCAGCGTCCTCGTCGCAACGACATGGGCGACATCTTCCAGTACACGTCCTACAAGGCCGGCGCGCGGATCGTGAAGCTGTCCCCGCCGACCGCTGACGGCAAGCGCGAGACGCTGTTCCCGACGCCGGCGCAAGGCGCCGAGTTCGCGGCCGCCGACGTCTCGGGCTACGACATCTCGTTCGATGCGCGGACGATCGTGCTGTCGGCCAAGCTCTCCGACACCGAGCGCTACGGCCTGTTCCTGCTGACGCTCGCGAGCGGCAACGTCGAGCAGATCCCGACCGATCCCGGTCGCGACTACGTCTCGCCGATCTTCCTGCCTGGCGATCGCGTGATGTTCACGACGAGCGCCGTCGTCGAGGAAGGCGCGCCGCAGCACCAGGACGAGTACGAGCGCGGCACCACGCTGCAGCTCGGCCGCATCAACATGGACGGCACCGGCGAGGAGCTCGGCCCGCGCAACCTCTCGCACCGCACGTTCCCCACGCTCGCCTCCGATGGCCGCGTGCTGTTCACGCAGTGGGATCACCTCGGCCACGAGAACGCCGGCCACCTGATGTTCGTCAACCAGGACATGCAGGAGCTCCGCGAGGGCTTCGGCAAGGAAGGCACCGGCGCCTCGAACTCGACGCTCAAGGCCGTCGAGATCGCGCCGGGCCGCTTCGTCGCGATCGCCACCGCCCGCAACCGCACCATCCAGTCGGGCGCGCTGATCGACATCCGCCTCGGCGCGACGAGCACCGACGACGGCGTGCTGAGCGCGAACCACAACCCGTCGGAAGCGAACGCGACCTACAACTCGCTGACGCCCGACGTGCCGCGCGGCAACGAGCCGAGCGCCGACACCGTCGGTCGCTACTACGACGCGTACCCGCTCAACGCGAAGGACAAGCCCGACCTCCTGGTCTCGTGGGCGGATGGCCCGGTCGAGTCGAGCGTGCTCGGCGCGGCCGGCCTGTCCGCGAACTTCGGCGTCTACCTCTACGATACCGCCCGCCAGCAGCGCCGGCCGATCCTCGACGATCCCGAGATGTGGGACATCTTCCCGCGCCCGCTGCAGACTCGCACGGCGCCGCCGATCGTCGGCTCGGCGACCGACCCCAGCCTCCGCGGCGCGCTGCTCGTCGGGTCGCTGGACGCGTACGACTCGACGATGAAGGACTTCACGCCGGGCTCGATCTACGGCATCCGCGTCATCGAGGGCTTCTCGTCCGAGGAAGGCTTCCCCCGGATGTTCGGCACGACGATGTTCGAGGGCCAGGCCAACCTCGGCGTCGCGCGCGTCGCGAACGACGGCTCGTGGCTCGCCACGGTGCCGGCGAACGTGCCGCTCGCGCTGCAGGCCGTCGACAACTTCGGCATGTCGCTGCTGCCCGAGCCCGTGTGGTTCTCGGGACGCGCCAACGAAGCGCGCGTGTGCGGCGGGTGCCACGAGGACCGCGTCAAGACCACGGTGGTCGACCCCGGCCAGCTCGATGCCTTCGCGATCGGCGCGACGCCGATGATGGGCCTCACCCCGCGCTCCGATCGCATGGCGAGCCTCGCGGATCTCGCGAATCCGAACCTGATCGGCGCGAACGGCGCGGGCACGGAGAAGCTCGTCGGGATGGCGTGGGACAAGGCCATCCAGCCCGTCCTCACCGCGAAGTGCGCGGGCTGCCACGACGGCTCGGACAACGGCGCGAACCCCTCGTACTCGATCTCGACCGCCGACGGCACCGAGACCGTGACCTGGCGCTTCAACCTGAGCGCCACGAAGGTGCCGCTCGTGGTCGGCGGCGAGGACATCGCCGGCGAGTGGCCCGCCTCGTACTTCTCGATCGCGGGCCCCGACATGGAGGCCATCGAGGAGGGCAACCTCGTCGTCGGCGGCAGCTTCAAGATCTACATGGAGCCGCAGAACGCTCGCGAGTCGGTGTTGATCCTCAAGGTCAACCCGACGCGGTTGTTCCCGCAGCCCTCGGGCGAGCGCGCCTTCACGACGACCCCGCACTCGAGCGTCGGCTATCCCGGCGGCGAGCTCACCGCGACCGAGTTCTACAAGCTCATCCTCGCGGCGGATCTCGGCGTGAACTTCTACGCCCGCGAGAACAACCCGGGCCTGGCCCGTTACTAACCAGCGCTCGAGGACAACGCCATGAACACCATCGCCATCAAGCTCGCCACGGCCGCCCTCGTGCTCGCCGCTGCGTCCCTCGGCGCGTCGCCCGCGCTCGCCGGCAAGGGCGGCAGCGCCGGCAAGATCAGCTCGGCCGTGTCGTCGGGTTCGGTCGACGCGATCATCGCCGAGGTGGAGCGCGCCGAGGGGCTCAACTGCAGCGACTGCGTGCAGCTCGTCACCAACCTCACCGAGGATTCGCGCTACGAGGTCCGCGAGGTCGCGGCCTGGTGGTTCGCGAAGCGGCCCGCGCTCGCCAAGGCCCTCGCCGAGAGCTTCGTCGTCGACCTCGCGAGCCCGAGCTCGACAAAAATTCGCAACGCGGCCGACTTCCTGGGCGCGACGATCACGTACACGTCGTTGCCCGCGCTGCGCGCGACGATCACGCGCACCGACCTCACCGCCGACGCGAAGCTCGCGCTCGTCCGCGCCGTCAAGGTCATGGGGCACCAGGACGGCAACGTCGTGCTCACGACCGCGATGGTCGACGGGGACGCCGCGGTGCGTGCGGCCGCGGTCACGGCATGGCGCGACATCCGCGGCCAGCTGAGCGCGGCCCCGGTGGTCGGGCTGCTCGCCGATGGCAACGCGAAGGTCCGGGCCGAAGCAGCCACCGTCGTCGGCGCCATGCGCGAACCGGCGGCGCGGGCGGCCCTCGAG
>JALZOI010000084.1 GCA_030857245.1 Myxococcota bacterium | reverse complement strand
GGGCGTAACTCAGCTGCCCGAGCCGGCCGGAGCGGCAGCGCCCGCGGCCGGCGGCGGCGCATCGCCACCGGGCGTCACGGCGATCTGCGCGGCGCCGATCTGATCGCGCGCGGCCTTGGCGCAGTTGCGGATGATCTCGTTGTCGACGTTGCTCGGCCCGCCGCGGACCTGGAGGACGCACTTGGTATCCTCGTCGAAGAACCGGAAGACGTGGACGTCATCGACGCCCTGCGCGACGACCTGCATGCACGCGTAGGTGCCCATCGACTCGTCGTCGCGGTCCTTGCGCGCCTTGCACTTGTCCTTGAACCGCTGTGCGTCCTCGATCGTCCAGCAGAAGGCGGTGACGTTGCAGAGCTCGTCGCCGGCGAGCACGCCGAGCCGGCCTTCCTTCTTGAGCAGCGCCTGCTGCTCCTTCTCGTTGAGCCGCTTGCCACCACGATGGAGCGAGCACGACGCGGCGGCCTCGGCCTCGGCCTTCGTGATGTCCTTCATCTCGAGCGGCTCTTTCTCGTTGATCGCCGCGCCGAAGGCGACGGGATCGAGCAGCCGCTCGCACGGGATGCGCGTCGAGCCCGGCACCGGCGGCCGGATCACGGCGGCGACGCCACCGGTCGCTTCCTTCTGCTTCTGGAGCGCTTCGGCCTCGCGGCGCGCCTCCTCCTCACCCTGCTTGGCACCCTTGCCACAGCCGCTGCCCAGGACTCCGATGGCGATGATCGCGGTGATTGCGCGCATAAGCGGCGCCAACCTAACACGAGTGCGGGACCGAGGTGGGCGACGCGAAAGCGTCAGAGCGCGCGATTACCGTCGGCCTCGCGATGCGGGTGCACCACACCAAGAACAAGGGCGACCTCGGCGTGCTGTACGCGAAGGTCGATCTGTTCGAGAAAGGCTTCTTGCTGCTGATGCCGCAGACCGAGCACGCACCCTTCGACCTTGTCGCGTACCGTGACGAACGGTTCTTCCGGGTGCAGGTGAAGTATCGAGCGGCCGTGAACGGGCAGGTGTCGTTTCACCTGTCTTCATCCTGGGCAGATCGCCATGGCGTTCACACGAACCCCATCGACAAGCGCGCGATCGACTTGCTGTGTATCTACTGCCCCGATACTCGCGCCTGCTACTACGTCGACCCCGCGTCGGTGAAAGCGAGTGTCCGGCTGCGCATCAGCCCCGCCCGCAACCAGCAGGTGAAGGGCGTGCGCAGCGCCGCCGAGTTCCGGGGAATCCCGCCATCCGTGCTAGGAGTTCCCGCAGGTTCGTCATCAACCCTTGAGGGTGAACCCGAGGTGCGGCAGAGTGCAGCCTCGACGGTCTCCGTCACGCGCCCATAGTTCAGCTGGATAAGAACGGTCGCCTTCTAAGCGACAGGCCGCAGGTTCGAGTCCTGCTGGGCGCGCTGAGCTCCAAGCCACGGCAGGTCTCCGACGGCGGCGTGTCCCGACGCCCGCTCACTGGCTCGCCGGCATCTGGCACGCACGATGCTGACGAAGGGCTCATGGCCACGAACGTCGAGCAGCGCTCGCCCACCGAGATGATGTCGGGAGGGCGCGAGCGCACGCCTGAGAAGGCAGCGCGCACCGGCGGGAGCCCCGGCGCCCACGGCACGTTCTTCCAGAAGGCGAAGCGGTTTCTCAAGCGGTTGTTCTCCGACGCGCTGGACGACAACATCGACAGCGTCGGCGCGATGATGGCCTACTACGCCGTCCTCGCGATCTTCCCGATGCTCGTGTTCGTCGTGACGATCGCGATGCTGGTGCTGGACGACGCGACGGTGCAGCAGGGCGTTGCGATGGCGACCAGCACGATGCCGGGCTCGACGCGCAGCCTGGTCGCGACGAAGGTCCAGGAGTTCATGGATACCGCCGGCGCGGGCTTCGCGATCGGTGGTGCCGTGCTCGCCCTGTGGGGCGCGTCGCGCGGCGCCGTCGCACTCTCGATGGCGCTCAACACGATGTTCAGCAAGAAGGAGACGCGGCCGTGGTGGAAGCGTCAGCTGATCGCCATCGCGGTGACGATCGGGGTCGCGATCCTGATCGTCGCCGCGCTCGGCCTGCTCGTCATCGGTCCGATCGCCGGACACTGGGTCGCGGACCGCATCGGCATGGGCGCGGCGTTCGACGTCGTGTGGGGCATCGGCCGCTGGGTCGGCGCGGGCATCCTCGTGATGGTCGTCTGGGCGATCCTCTACAAGTTCCTGCCGAACACCAACGCACCCCTCCGGATCTTCACGCCGGGCGCCTTCGTCGGCGTCCTCCTGTGGCTCGGTATCAGCCTGCTGTTCGGCCTTTACCTCGAGTACTTCAATAGCTACGAGGCGACGTACGGCGCGCTCGGCGCCGGCATCATCTTCCTGACGTGGTTGTGGCTGTCGAACATCGCGATCCTGTTCGGCGCGGAGATCAACGACACCCTCGCGGACTTCCTCAAGGACGACAGCGAGGCCGCGGCCCAGCTCGCCGACCCGAACGAGCCCGAGCCGGAGTCGTCCTCGCCGGGCACGCCGCCACAGACCGCGTGATCCGGTGATGTCGACTCCGTCACGCTCGTGACCACGGCGCCCACGACACCACGAAATCGATGTGGGCTGCGCTACCAGCAGGCGGGTGCGCAGCGCGTCGCAGCGCGTCGCACGGTGGCCGGTCAGCCATTGAGATGACCGAACCTCGCGCACCCCCGGGTGGCGTGCCTATACTGCGCTCTTCAATACCCGGCTTAGGAGAACGCAAATGAAGAAGTGGCTTGCTGCCCTCCTCGTCCTCACGGCGAGTGGCTGCCCCGATATCCAGACCGACCCCGGCGAGGGCGAGGCGCGTCCGCTCGTCGAGTTCGATCCAAGCAAGAGCATCGTCCCCTTTCCGAACAACCTGTTGCTCGACCCTGCCACTGGCAAGGTGAAGGTGCCGGCGGGTTGTAACGAGTCGGCTTCGGCGAAGGCACTCCGCGAGGGCGTGCTCAATCAGCTCGATGGATTCGGCACGTTCGAGACGGCGATGTCGGTCACGTTGACCGCGCCGATCGATCCCGCCACCGCGACCGATAACATCCTGCTCTACAAGATCGCTGCGGCGGGTACGCCGGTCGATCCCGCGAGCTCGATGCCGGTCCCGATCGTCGTGATCCCGGGTACCAGCGTGCGCTTCGCCGATCAGACCCGCAACGCGGACGGCACGTTGACGTGCGCCGCGCCGGGCCCGATCGACTCCATCACCATCGTGCCGCGCGTGCCGCTCGACCAGCGGTCGACGTACGCCGTCGCGATCACCACGGGGATCCGCACCGCGGATGGCCAGGAGTACCGGCCGTCGTCGACCTGGGCGATCATTCGCCAGCTCGAGAACCCGGTCACGATCGACGAGAACGGCAACATCGTCTCCGAGCGCACGCCGCTCGACCCCTCGACCGAGGCCGGCCAGGCCTCGCTGCGTGGCATCGACCTCCTCTACAAGGTGCACAAGGGCCCGCTCGACTACCTCGCGGCCAAGGGCCACCCGCGCAACGAGCTCCTCCTCGCGTGGTCGTTCAACACGCAGACCACGACCGACGCGCTCGACCCTGATGTCGCCGGCACGCCGACGACGATGCTCAACGACGTCGCGGTCACGGGGCCCAGCGATCTGGTGCCGGTGCCGCTGTCGATCACCGTGACCCCGGGCGTCAACCTGCCCGCCTCGCGGGCCGCGCTGCCGTTCTCGACGTGCAACGGCATGCCTGAAGAAACGAACGACGTCCAGTGCTTCCTCAAGGTCACGCTCGGCGGCGGCGCGGCGTGTCTCGCCGCTGCGGATCCCACGACCGCGTGCGCGAGGGCGTACGCATTGGGCACGGCGCGCTGCGATCTGCTCGGGTGCAAGAACGTCGCGGACGTCCTCGTCGGCCGCGTGAATTCGCCGCAGTTCCAGATCAACCGCCCCAACCCGCAGGGGCCCAGCGTCTGTGGTCCCACCGTGAGCGCGCCCTGTCCGATCCCGGGTCCATGGGCGGACCCGGTCCGGCCGGCCAAGGTCGAGGACGAGCAGCTCAACGCGCTGATCTTCATCCCGACCGGTACGCCGCCGGCCGGCGGGTGGCCGACGGTGCTGTTCCAGCACGGCCTCGGTCAGTCCAACACCAACATCTTCGCGATCGGTGGGATCCTCGCCTTTGACCGCGATGCGGCCGGCACCGCCGCGTCGGGCATGGCGACGATCGCGATCGACGCGGTCGCGCACGGCTCGCGCCGCGTGAAGATCTCGAACGACGGCGCGTGCGCGACGGCCGCGGCCCCGTCGTCGTGCTTCGCGGGCTTCCTGTCGCCCGATCTCGGTACCACGCGCGACAACATCCGTCAGACCGTGGTCGATCAGCTCCAGGTCGTCGCGAGCCTCAAGAAGTGCACGACGGCTGCACCGTGCGGCGCGCTGCGCGTGGATCCGGCACACATCACCTACGCGGGCATCTCGCTCGGCGGGATCCTCGGCAGCATGACCACCGCGGTCAGCCCGGACATCAAGGCAGCGGTGCTCAACGTCCCCGGCGTCGGGTGGGCCGACATCTTCGAGAACACCCAGACGCTCGACATCCGCTGCACGCTCATCGACGCCCTGATCGACGCCGGCACCTTGACGGGTGAGAAGCGCGACACGATGGGGACCGCGACGGAAGCCGACGACACCGGGCTCTGCATCGGCCAGGAGTGGAAGACGCAGCCGGGCTTCCGCCAGTTCTCGGTGATCGCGCGCTGGGTGCTCGACCCGGCGGACCCCGCGAACTTCACGCGCAAGCTCGCGCCGAAGAAGTTCTTCATCCAGGAGGTCGTCGGTGACCTCGTCGTCCCGAACCTCGCGACGACCAACGCGGGCCTGCTCCTCGGCCGCATGCCCGAGGTCGCCTCGCCCGCGACGTCGCTGACGGCGGTCCCACCGTCCGAGGCGCTCTGCATGGGCGCGGCGTGCCTCGCTCCGACGATGAGCAAGTGGCTGCGCTACATGAACCTGCCGCCGAACCTCGGAGCGGGCTTCCCGGGCAACACGTTCAGCCACGGCTCGCTGCTGAGCCCGGCAGCGTCGGTCAACGCGGCCTCGGCGGCAGACCAGTGCACCCAGGCGACCCCGCAGTTCTGCGACGGCGTGCTCGGCACCATCCGCGTCGTCACGGACGCCGTCACGTTCCTGCAGCTCAACAAGTAGCTTACCGAGGACTCCATGAAGACTCTCCGCACATCCCTCTTCGCGGCGCTGAGCCTCGGTGCACTCGCAGGCACGGTCTCGGCGAACGCATTCAACATCAACGAGCACGACCCCCGCGTCACCGGACGCGGCGGCGCCTCGGCGGCCAGCAACACCGAGCCGTCGTCGATCGTCTTCAATCCGGGCGGCATCGCGATCAACGAAGGCACGCAGATCGCGATCGGCGGCTCGCTGTACCTCGCGAGCGGCTCTTACGAGAACATGGACGGCAAGACGACCACGGACTCGGACCCGTCCGTGGTGCCGAACATCTACGCGACGTCGCGACTGAACGAGACGTTCGCGATCGGCATCGGCCTGCACCTGCCGTTCGGTCTCGCGGTGTCGTGGCCGGACAGTCACCTCCAGTCGGACGTGATCCAGGACCAGTCCCTCCGCACGTTCTTCATCACGCCGTCGTTCGGCGTGAACCTGAACAAGCAGGTCCCGGGGCTGTCGATCGGCGGCGGCATCGACATCGTGCCGGCGACGATCGAGCTCGAGCAGACGATCTCGTTCGGTGACGTCCAGGGCAACGCGCACCTCGGCGGCGAGGCGATCGGCGTCGGCGGCCGGATCGGCGTGATGTATCACCCCGAGGGCGTGCGCGGCCTCAAGCTCGGCCTGATGTACCGCAGCCAGGTGAACCTCGAGTTCGAGGGGAAGGGCGACTTCGACATCGCGGACGAGCTGCGCTCGCAGCTACCCGCGGACGGCGACATCACCGCCAAGATCACGCTGCCGCAGTCGATCGCGGGCGGCATCGGTTACGAGGTGATGCCCGAGCTCGAGTTCGAGCTCAACCTCGTGTGGATCAACTGGGCGCAGGCCTTCGAGGACGGCAACCTCACGATCCAGCTGCCGGACGGTGCGAGCACGAGCTCGCCGCAGGACTACGAGAACACGCTGACGTGGCGGATCGGCGCCGAGTACCGGTTCCTGCCGCAGCAGGCCGTGATCCGTGCGGGCTTCGTCTACGACCCGACGCCGATCCCGACGACGACGCTCACGGCGCGGCTCCCCGACATCGACCGCAAGAACATCACGCTCGGCGGCAGCAAGATGTTCGGCAACTACGGCGTCCACCTCGGCTTCCTGTGGGTCACGCCCGGCGAGCGCGACACGTCGGAAGAGATGTACCGGCCGGCCTTCAAGGGCCGCTATGGCGTGCAGGCGTTCGTGGCGTCGCTCGGCTTCAGCGGCGCGTTCGGCAAGTAGCCGAGGCGATAGAACACCCGGATCTTCGGGTGCTCTCAAACAGGAGCGGGTCTCGGCCGCTCCTGTTTTTTTGCGCGGGCTCACACCAGCTTCGGCTCGATCAGCTCGATCTTGCGCCACGCCCCGGACTTGAAGCGGTAGGCGAAGGCGCCGGAGAGCAGGGCGAGGTAGCCGATGAGGCAGAGCATCGCGCCGACCGGGCCGCCGTCGTAGCTCATCACGACGACGTAGGCGGTCGGTACGAACACCGCCCACGCGAGGACGAGGCGGGCGCCGGCGGTCCACGTCGTGTCGCCGGCGGCGCGCAGCGTCTCGGAGAGCGTGATGCCGATGGCGTCGAACAGCTGCCAGGCCGCGCTGATGACGAGCATGGTGACGCCGACGCGCACGAACTCGGGCGAGCTGTTGGAGCTGTCGAACAGCTGGAGCAGTCGCTCGGGGGCGACGAAGTAGAGCGCTCCGATCGCGCCCATCCACGTGCCGGCGACGTAGAGCGTGACCTTGACCTGAGGCCACACCGCGTCCTTGTCGCCGCGGCCGATCGCCTGACCGGCGAGGATCGCGCCAGCGGAGGCGAGGCCAAACGCCGGCATGAACGAGACCGAGTTGATCGCGATCACGACGTTGAGCGCGGCGAGCGTGTGGTCGCCGAGCGACGCGAGCACGACGTTGACGAACAGCTGGAACGCCGCGAACTCGAGGAACCAGTTGGCGCCGTTCGGCAGCCCGAACCTCATGACGCGCCGGAGCTCGCGCCACGACAGCGGCGGTCGCTTGCGCACGGGTGCGGGTCCGCCGATCGCCATGCCCCAGCGCCGCCAGAACGCGAGGCCCATGAACGCGACGCCGATGAAGCTGCCGATCGTCGACGACAGCGCGGCGCCGTTGACGCCCATCTCGGGCGCGCCCAGGTTGCCGTAGATCAGCACCCAGTTGAGGAACAGGTCGCTGCACATCGAGATCACGCTCGCGACCAGCGCCATCCACGTGTTGTTGAGCCCGCCGTACCAGTTGCCGAGCGCCTCGATCCCGACGACGGCGGCGACGGAGAACATCCGGATGGCCATGTACTCCGCCATCAGCCGGTGGACCTCGGGGGAGAACTCCGCGAGCCCGAGCAGCGGGTCGATCAGCGGGATCATCGCCAGCGCGACGCCGCCGGAGATCGTCGCGATGATGATCCCGTACCACGCGAACCGCGGGGTCGCATCCCGATCGCCCGCGCCGACGAGCTGCGACACGAAGCTCTGGACGATGAACACGGTGCCCATCGGCAGCATCATGAACAGGAAGACGTTGAAGCCGCCGGTCGCGGACGCGGCGATCGCCTGCGTGCCGAGGTGCTCGACCATCAGCGCGTCGGCGAACGTCATCACCGACTGCGTGGCGCGGGCGAGCACCATCGGGAGCGCCAGCACGAGAAGGACCCGCAGCGGTGCGATCGGCGCCGGCGAGGCCATCGCGCGCAACCATGCGGCCTCGTCATCGATCGTGCAAGGATCCGATGTGGCCAAGACCGAAGAGATCCACCTCGAGCTGGCGGGGCATCAGGTCCAGGTGTCGAACCCGAAGAAGGTCTACTTCCCGAGCGCCGGGATCACGAAGCTCGAGCTCGTCGAGTACTACATCGCGGTCGCCGAGGGCGCGGTGCGCGGGGTCGCGCGACGGCCGATGATCCTCAAGCGCTACGTCAACGGTGTCGAGGCCGAGCCGTTCTACCAGAAGCGTGTCGACAAGAAGCGGCCGGAGTGGCTCGAGACCGCGACCTTCACGTTTCCGTCGGGCCGCAGCGCCGAGGAGATCGTCGTCACCAACGTCGCGCAGCTCGTCTACGTCGTGAACCTGGGCTGCGTCGATCTCAATCCGCACGCGGTGCGCGCGGAGGACATGGACCGCCCCGACGAGCTCCGCATCGATCTCGATCCCGTGCCCGGCATCCAGTGGCCGCAGATCGTCGAGGTCGCCCGCGTCGCCAAGGAGGTGCTCGAGGAGCACGGGCTCACCGGGTGGCCGAAGACCAGCGGCTCGCGCGGCGCGCACGTGTGGGCGCGGATCGAGCCGCGGTGGCCGTTCGTCGAGGTCCGGCGCGCCGCTCTCGCGTTCGCGCGCGAGGTGGAGCGCCGCGCGCCGGGCATCGCGACGGCGAAGTGGTGGAAGGAGGAGCGCCACGGCGTGTTCATCGACTACAACCAGAACGCGCGCGATCGCACGACGGCGAGCGCGTACTCGGTGCGGCCCACGCCCGACGCGCGGGTGTCGATGCCGCTGCCGTGGGAGGACTTCTTCGCCAGCAACCCGCTCGACTTCACCCTGCGCACCGTTCCCGCGCTGGTCGCTGCGCGCGGCGATGCGCACGCTGGCATCGACGCGGCGGCGGGCACGCTCGACCGCTTGCTCGAGCTCGCCGATCGCCAGGAGGCCGAGGGCCAGGCCGATGCACCGTGGCCGCCGCACTTCGCGAAGGCCGCCGGAGAAGGCGCGCGGGTCACACCGTCCCGGGCCCGGGGTGCGACCAGGGCCGCGCCCCGACCCCGGCGGACGAAGCTCCCGGTGATCGTGATCGCGCAGGCCAAGCAGAAGGTCGATGCCCTCGCGGGACTCGAGCGCTGGAAGGCGCGACACCCGGAGGTCACCGCGCGGCTCGCGCCCGAGGACATCCTCGTGGATACCAACCGGGGCCGCGCCACGGCCTGGTACCGGATCCGGGTCAACCTCAAGAACGTGCCGGAGGACGAACGGCCGGCGGTGGAGCCGGCTGATCCTGACTACGACCCGCGCTCCGAGTACGAGCGCGAGCCGCCCGGCTGACGCGGCCGGGCGCCGGCATCGCCCCACATCCACCGACGCCGTCGCAGCGCGTGGAAGGGAGAACCCGTCGCGGTCGGGGCGCTGATGCCCGCGGTGGCCGGCGCCCAGCCGCGATCGGATCAACGGCGGCTACTTCCTGAGCGCGTCCGCGGCCACGAGGCCGAGCGGCTAGCCGAAGATCTTCTGGAGCTCGAACGCCGGGGTCTCCTCGAGCTGGTCGTAGCGGCACTCGCTCGCCGGCTTGTCGGGCCGCCACCGCTTGAAGTGCGTGGCATGCCGGAACCGTGAGCCCTGCAGGTGATCGTAGGCGACCTCGCAGACGAGCCCGATCCGGATCGGCTCCCACGACAGGTCCTTGCCGCGGTTCCACCGGCTCGTCGCACCCGGCAGCCGCTGCGCCGATTCCTGGTCCTGCCAGTCGGCCCAGTCGCGCCACGGATGGACGTCGCGCGCTCCGTCGCGCAGCGGCCGCAGCAGCTCCGCGATCTTCTCGCGATCGGCGGCCTTGAACGCCGCGCACACGCCCGCGTGGTGCAGCGTGCCGGCGGCGTCGTAGAGCCCGAGCAGCAGCGAGCCGACGAGCCGGTCCTTGCCGCCCTTGTACCAGCGGAAGCCACCGACCACGCAGTCGGCCGTGCGCTGGTGCTTGATCTTCAGCATCGAGCGCTTGCCGGCCACGTAGCCGAGCGACTCGGGCTTCGCCATCACGCCGTCGAGGCCCGCGCCCTCGAAGCGCAGGAACCAGTCCTGCGCGACGTCCCGATCGCGCGTGATCGGCGTCAGGTGGATCGGCGGTGCGACGTTCGCGAGCGCCTGCTCGAGCCGGGCGCGGCGCTCGACCTGCGGCGCATCGCGGAGATCCTCGTCGCCGATCGCGAGCAGGTCCCACGCCACGTACGACGACGGCGACTGCTCGGCCAGCATCTTCACGCGGGTGGCGGCCGGGTGGATGCGGAGGAGCAGCGCCTCGAAGTCGAGCCGGCCAGCCGTCGCGATCACGACCTCGCCGTCGAGCACGCAGCGATCGGGCAGCTGGGCGCGCAGGATGACCTCGAGCTCGGGGAAGTAGCGCCCGAGCGGCTTGAGGTCACGGCTCTGGATCAGCAGGTCGTCGCCGCTCTTGAACACGAGCGCACGGAAGCCGTCCCACTTCGGCTCGAAGATCCAGCCGTCGCCCTCGGGGAGCCCGTTCGAGAGCTTCGCCAGCATCGGCGCGACCGGGGGCTGAAACGGCAGCTGCAGCTTCACGCCGGAACGGTACACTGGAGACCATGCGTGCGCTGCTCGCGCTGGTCACCCTGATCGCCCTGGCGTCGCCCGCGCGCGCGGATCGAGAGCTCTGCGTCCGCGGCGCGGTGCATCGCGGGCCGACCCTCGATCTCGACGTCAAGGGCGCGGACCTCCGCGACGTGTTCCGGCTGCTCTCCGACGTTGGTCGCGTCAACCTCGTCGTGCCCGACGGCGTCGCCGGGGCGGTCACGCTGCGGTTGCGCCGCGTGCCGTGGCAGCAGATCGCCTGCACGATCGCGGCGATCTACAAGCTCACGATCCGCGTCAACGGGAACGTGCTGCTGGTGCAACGCCGTGGCACCGGCTGACCCGCGTCAGCTGCGAAGCGCGAACGGCTGACCTTCGGGGACGAAGGTCAGCGACGCCGAGTTGAGGCAGTGTCGCTGGTGCGTCGGGGGCGGGCCGTCATCGAACACGTGCCCGAGGTGCGCGTCGCATCGCTTGCAGCGGATCTCGACGCGCGCCATCCCGTGGCTGCGATCCGAGATCTCCTCGACGTGCTCGGGATCGAACGTCGCGAAGAAGCTCGGCCACCCGGTGCCGGACTCGAACTTCGCCGAGCTCTGGTAGAGCGGCAGCCCGCACAGCCGGCACGCGTAGACGCCGGTCTGCTTGTTGTCGAGGAAGACGCCGCAGAACGGCCGCTCCGTGCCCTGGTGGAGGATGACGTGGCGCTCCTCCGGCGTGAGGTCGGAGGCGAGCTCCTCGACGCGGGCAGGGGCGAGCCGGGTCAGATCGTAGCCAGAGCGGGACGTCGTCATCGCCAAGGCATACGCCAGAAATCCTGACCCGGCACCGCTCACTGCGCGCTTCGATCGTGCGGCCGGCGGTCCGGAATGCACGAAGCCGGCACGGGGAGGCGTGCCGGCTCGTGGTCGTAGCAGGGAGCGCGGGCGGCTCAGTACTGGTAGCCGTCGCCGTAGTACTGACCGTTGGACGGGCCGTTGTACGGGCCGCTGTACTGGCCGCTGTCGTAATACCCGCCATTGTTGTACGAGCCGCTGTACTGCGAGCCGTACGACGGGTCCGGGTGGTAGTGGCCCGCGACCCAGGTCCACTCGTAGCCGTTCCAGTTCCACGCGCCCTGCACCCAGACGTAGCCGGGGACCGGGTCGTAGTTCTCGATGATCAGCTGCGGGCGATAGCGGTAGTCGTAGTAGCGCTGCTGGATGACGGGTCGGCTGTAGCTGCGGGAGATGCCGCCGGTGAAGGTGTAGCGACCGTTGGTGACGTAGACCGGGCGGCGTTCGACGACAGCGCGCCGGCTGCGATGGTTGTTGCGGTCGTAGCGGCGGTCGACGCGCACGCGGGTGTCGCGATACCCGTCGTGCCGGTGGTCCCGGACCACGGTGCCACCGCTGCGATGGCTGGTGTCACGGCTGTAGCGACCACGATCCGCGAGGGCAGTGCCACCGAGGAGGGTGAGCGCGAGCAGTGTAAAGGGCAGGATTCGACGCATGCCCTTGATAAAGCACTCCACGTGCCAGGCCCTGCCCGGTGTCATTTCACGATGTTACTGAACGAGTGTATCTGCGCGTTCTGCAGGTGTTGCTGCAAGATCCGCAGATCAGTCAACGCCGTACTTCTTGAGCTTGTCGTAGAGCGTGCGCTCCCCGATGCCGAGCAGCTCCGCGGCGCGGCGCCGGTTGCCGCCGACGACCTCGAGCGCGTGCAGGATCGCTTCCTTCTCGAGCTCGACGAGCGGCCGGACCTCGCCGCCGGCGGGCGCGATCGGCTTCTCGGCGCCTTCTTCGAGCCAGATGTGCGTGGCGTCGATCGTGTCGGCGTCCGCGAGGATCGCGGCGCGCTCGAGCGTGTTCTGCAGCTCGCGGACGTTGCCGCGCCAGCTTGCCGCGAGCAGCCGCTTCTCCGCCGACGGCGTCAGGCGCGGCAGCGTGCGCTTGAGATCGCGCGCGATCCGATCGAGGAGCGAGCGGGCGAGCGGCAGCAGGTCATCCTTGCGATCGCGCAGCGGCGGCAACTTGATCGGGAACACCGCGAAGCGGTGGTAGAGATCCTCGCGAAACCGGCCGTCATCGATCATCGCGCGCAGGTCGCGGTTGGTCGCCGCGATCCAGCGGACGTCGACCTCGAGCGTGCGCGTGCCGCCGACCCGCTCGAACCGGCGCTCCTGGATGACGCGCAGCAGCTTGGCCTGCAGCTCGCCCTTGAGCTCGCCGATCTCGTCGAGGAAGAACGTCCCGCCATCCGCGAGCTCGAGGCGGCCGCGCTTGCGCTCGGTGGCGCCCGTGAACGCGCCCTTCTCGTGCCCGAACAGCTCGCTCTCGAGCAGCTGCTCGCTGAGGGCCGCGCAGTTGATCGCCATGAACGGGTGGGTCGCCCGCGGGCTCTGCGCGTGGATCGCACGGGCGGCGACCTCCTTGCCGGTGCCGCTCTCGCCGAGCAGCAGCACGGTGGCTGACGTCCGCGCGACCTTCTCGATCGCCTCGACGACCGGGCGCATCGCCGGGTCGCCGTAGGTGAGCGGCGGTCCGCCCGAGCGTTCGTCCCCGAGCCGGCGGTCGGCGCCGTCGACGCGATCCTTGAGGCCGCGCCGCTCGACCGCGCGCGCCACGAGCAGCCGGAGCTCGTCGGGCCCGGAGATCGGCTTCTGGAGGTACTCGAACGCGCCGAGCTTCATCGCCTCGACGGCGTTGTCGACGGTGCCATGCGCGGTCATCACGATGACCTCGACCTCGGGCTGCTCGGCGCGCACCTTGCGGAGCAGGCCCATGCCGTCGAGAAACGGCATCTTGAGATCGGTGAGCACGAGGTCGAAGCCGCGCTCGTCGAGCAGCTTCGCAGCCTCGCGGCCGTCCTTCGCGGCGACGACCGTGTGGGCGTCGAGCTCGAGGGTGTCGGTCAGGAACTCGCGGAGTCCCGCTTCGTCGTCTGCTACCAGGATGCGCGCCATGTCAGGCCTCCGGAATCTCCGCGCGGAACAGCGCACCGCCGCCAGGGTTGGCGAGCACGGTGATGCGACCGCCGTGGAGATCGATCACGCGGCGGACGACGGCGAGCCCGAGACCGGTGCCTTGCGTCTTGCCGGTGAAGAACGGCTCGAAGATCTTCTCGCGATCTTCCTCGGCGATGCCGGCGCCGCGATCGGCGATGTCGATGACGAGCGCGCGGTCGGCGTGCCGGACCGTGACGTGGACCGGTGGCCCGGCCGCGACCGCGTTGTCGACGAGGTTGATGATGACCTCGCGGATCCGCGCCTGATCCAGGGACCACGTGCGCGGGGCGGCGCTGGTGTCGACGGTGATCTCGCCGGCGACGCTCGCGGCGGCATCGCGCACCAGCGCGCCGGGATCGGTGGGGTTGCGCCGGATCGCGCCCGTGCGCACGAACTGCAGCAGATCGTTCGTCAGCTGCTCGAGGCGCACGGCCTCGTCGACGACGCGCTCGGCCTTGAGCCGCGCCTTCTCGCCGGTCGGCAGCATCGAGGCGAGCAGCTGCGCGTTGCCCTTGAGCGACGCGAGCGGGTTCTTGATCTCGTGCGCGAGCACCGCAGACATCTCGCCGAGGCTGGCCAGCCGGCGCTCGTGCTCGCGCTCGCGGTCCTCGGCGTTGCGCCGCGCCTCGCGTCGCACGAGGACGATCGCCACGCCGAGCAGGCTCGCGGCGGCGAGCGCCCCGATCCCGAGCGTCACCGTGACGGCGCTCCGCAGCGTCTCGGCCTGCACGGGCTCGAGCTCGATGAGCACGCGCCACGTCCGGCCGCCATCGCGCAGCCGGCGGAACGGTCGGACCTGGAGCCGGAGCCGGCCGTCGACCTCGGCGAGCCGCCGCCCGCGTTGCATCGTCTCGCCGCCGCCACGCCCGACGGCGACGCCGGCCTCGAACAGGACGCGATCCCGGCCCTCGACCATCGCGAGGTACCGCAGCCCATCGCGCGCGTGCTCGCGCAGGATGGCTGCGAGATCTTCGGCGACCGGCGGCCCCTCGAGATCCGCCAGCTCGGCGCGCACGGTCTGCTCCATCGCCAGCGCCTGGCCGCGGCGGACCGCGTCGGTCGCATCGATCACCGCGGAGCGGGTGGTCCACACGGTCGCGAGCAGCGCGAAGCCGATCAGCAGGAACGCCACGACGACCGACCACCCGGCGAGGGGGGTGACGCGGCGTGGGGTCGGCATCGCGGGCAGCATAGCTCGGGTTCCTGTCGGGGGGTCCGCTCAGGGCCCGGCGGCGGGCCTGGGTTCCGCGTCAATCGCGCATCAGGGCTGCTTGTGCATGCCGCGATGGCCGCGCATGCCGTTGCCTTTGCCGTGACCGCGAGCTGCCTTGAACTCGTCGATCGTGAGCTTGCCGTCGCGGTTGACGTCGAGCTTGGCGAACCGCCGCTCGCTCCGGGCGTTCCGCATCGCGGTCCGCTCGGCATCGTCGAGCGTGCCGTTGCGGTTCGCATCGAACTTCGCGAGCTTCTCCGCCTTGTGCTGCGCGCGCATCGCGGCGAACGCCTCCTTGAGCTTCGCGCGCTCGGCGTCGTCGATCGTGCCGTTCTTGTCGACGTCGAACTTCTCCTTCATGGCCTGCTTGTCGGCTCCGTGCAGGCCGCGTGCGGCGGCCAACCCGGTGAGGCTACCGAGGACGAGGGCGGCGGTGGCGAGGGTGATCTTGAACTTCTTGATGGTCATCTGGTGCTCCTTGGGGAAGTCACATCGCAACTCGCGTGCCGCGCTAACGTCGCGAGATAGCGTGGCGGCCGTCGCGGCGACCTGCGGTTCGCGCAGGCCCGCCTGCGAAACCCGCCAGCCGGACCGCCGCGGGGGATCGGGGCGACGTCATCGTCGCTGCTCCGGCCTAACCGGATGTCGCGTGGCGGCATCCCACGGGAGCAGTGGGGTATCTTCGCGACGTGGGCAGCGAGCGAGACGACGAGCTGGGGCGCACCGCGACCGCGCCCGCGAGCTCGGCCACCGCTGCCACCGCGGCCGCGCCGCTGGGTGCCAGCCTGGGCCGCTACCGCCTCGAGCGCGAGCTGGGTGCCGGCGGCATGGGCGTCGTCCACGCCGCGTTCGATCCCGATCTCGAGCGGCGCGTCGCGCTGAAGGTGCTGCGCTCCGAGGGCAGCCGCGAGGCCCAGCAGCGCCTGCTCCGCGAGGCCCGCGCGATGGCGCGCCTGTCGCATCCGAACGTCATCACCGTGCACGAGGTCGCGTCGGTCGGTGGCCGCGATTACGTGGCGATGGAGATGATCGAGGGCCACACGCTCGCCGAGTGGGTGCGCGCGGAGCCCCGACCGGAGCACGAGATCATCGACGCCTTCGTCGCGGCTGGCCGCGGGCTCGCGGCGGCGCACGCCGCCGGGATCGTCCACCGCGACTTCAAGCCGCACAACGTGCTGCGCCATCGCAACGGTCGGATCGTGGTCACCGACTTCGGGCTCGCGCGCGACACCGAGCTCACGACGGTCGATCCGCTCGAGTCCACGCTGCCGGTGCCGACCTCGACCGCCTCCGCGACCGATGACGCGACGCCGAGCTCGCCGCTGTCGGGGCTCACGGTCACCGGGTCCGTGCTCGGGACGCCGGCGTACATGGCGCCCGAGCAGTGGCGGGGCGCCGCGGTGACACCGGCGACCGATCAGTTCGCGTTCTGCGTGGCGCTGTGGGAAGCGCTCGCCGGCGAGCGGCCGTTCCGCGGCGCGACGATGGACGTGCTGCGCGCCGAGGTCGAGGCCGGGCCCGCGGCGCTCGATGCGTCGAAGATCCCGCGCCGGCTGCGCTCGGTGCTGCGCCGCGGGCTCGACCCGGATCCGAAGCGGCGCTGGCCGTCGCTCGACAGCCTGCTCGCGGCGATGAAGCGCGCGGATCGCCGGACCGGGCTCAAGCTCGCGCTCGGGGCAGCGGTGCTCCTCGCCGGCGTGGCAGTATTTGTCATGACGCGCGAGGGCGCGCTGACCCCGGTCGCCATCGCGCCGTGCCGGGCGCCCGCACTCGCGGCCGACGCCGTGTGGTCACCCGCGGCGAGCCAGCGGATCGCGGC
>JALZOI010000575.1 GCA_030857245.1 Myxococcota bacterium | reverse complement strand
GCGCCGGGGCCCGCGCCCGCGCCGCCACCGCGCGATGCCGGGATCCAGCTCGGCGTGATCGCGGAGCTGCGCGGCGAGGCGCGCCTGATCGCGGGGACGCGGCGGTTCGCGATCCTCGCCGGGGACCGCTGGTTCGAGCGCGACGGTGACACGCTGACCGAACGGCCAGGGGTGGGCGCCGCGATCGCGGCGCACCGCGAGCGGCTCGGCGAGCTGGCCGAGCTCAGAACCCACCCGCGCATCAGCGCGGGCTTCAGAACCCACCCGCGCATCAGCGCGGGCTTCAGGACCCACCCGCGCATCAGCGCGGGCTTCAGAACCCACCCGCGCATCAGCGCGGGCTTCAGGACCCACCCGCGCATCAGCGCGGGCTTCAGAAACTACTACCTGCTGGCGGAGCGGCCGGCCGGCGCCCGACCGCTCGAGCTCACGGTGCCTTGACCGCGGGGGCGGTCGGCGCGTGCGCGGACTCGGCGCCCACGACCGCGGGGCCCACGTGCATGCGGTGCTGGGCCTCGTCGAAGCCGCGCTCGGCGTCAGGCTCGCGGGTCGCGAGCGACACGAGCACCGCCACCGCGAACGACAGCGGGACGGTGATGATGCCGGGGTTCTTGAGCGAGATGATCGCCTCGGGGTTGCCGAGCAGCTCCTTCCACACCGTCGGGGACAGCAGGATCAGGACGAGCGTGCTGACCGTCCCGGTGACCATGCTCGCGACCGCGCCGATCGTCGTGAACCGCCGCCACGTCATCGACAGCAGCAGCGCGGGGAAGTTCGCACTCGCGGCGATCGAGAAGGCGAGCCCGACCATGAACGCGACGTTCTGGCCCTCGAACACGATCCCGAGCACGATCGCGATCAGCGCGAGCCCGACGGTGGCGTAGCGCGCGACCCGCAGCTGCTCGCGCTCCTCGATCGCGCCGCGCCGCACGACGTGGCCCCACAGATCGTGGGCGAGTGCGGCGGCGCCCGACAGCGTCAGCCCGGCGACGACGGCGAGGATCGTCGCGAACGCGACCGCCGAGATGAAGCCGAGGAAGCCGGTGCCGCCGAGCACCTCGGCGAGCAGCGGGGCCGCCATGTTGCCACCCTTGGCGACCGAGCCGATCGCCTCGCGGCCGACGAGCACCGAGGCCCCGAAGCCGAGGATGAACGTGACGAGGTAGAAGAAGCCGATCAGCGAGGTCGCGTACGCGACCGAGCGGCGGGCGGTCTGCGCGTCGGGCACCGTGTAGAACCGCATCAGGATGTGCGGCAGCCCGGCGGTGCCGAACATCAGCGCGATGCCGAGCGAGACCGCCTCGAGCGGATTCGAGACCAGTGCGCCCGGCGCGAGCACGCCGGCGCCGTAGCGGTCACGCGCGGCGGCGAACAGCGTCAGCGGGTTCATGCCGAACTTCGCGAGCACGAGGATGGCGAGCAGCGTCGCGCCGACCAGCAGCAGGCACGCCTTGATGATCTGCACCCACGTCGTGGCGATCATCCCGCCGAACAGCACGTAGAGCAGCATCACGCAGCCGACGACCGAGATCGCGACGCGGTAGCGCAGGCCGAACATCAGGTGGATGAGCTCGCCAGCGCCGACCATCTGCGCGATCAGGTAGAAGATGACCACGGTCAGCGTGCTGACCGCGGCGGCGATGCGCACCGGGCGCTGGCGCAGCCGGTACGCGACGACGTCGGCGAACGTGTACTTGCCGAGGTTGCGGAGC
This sequence comes from Myxococcota bacterium, assembly GCA_030857245.1. Lineage (GTDB taxonomy): Bacteria > Myxococcota_A > Polyangia > Haliangiales > Haliangiaceae > JABFXX01. The sequence goes on along the minus strand of JALZOI010000575.1, from coordinate 3,354 downwards.
GGCTCGGCGATCAGGAAGGTGATCACGGGCCAGCCGACGAGCCAGCCCACCGAGTAGATCAAGCCGTCGAAGCCCGACATCGAGACCAGGCCGGCGATCCCGAGGAAGCTCGCGGCGCTCATGTAGTCGCCGGCGAGCGCGAAGCCGTTCTGGAGCGCGGAGATCTTGCCGCCGGCGGCGAAGAACTGTGCCGAGGTCTTGGTGCGGCGCGCGGCCCAGAACGTGATCACGAGCGTGATCCCGACGAACAGCAGGAACGACGCGATCGCGATCGCGTTGGGCTGGCCGAGCGTCGAGGCGGCGACGAGCGAGGCGGCCGCCCCGCCGGTCATCACGCCGATCACGTCCGTGACCGCACCGCGGCGATCGCGGCGTCGTGGTGGCGATTGGCCCACCGCACGTAGATCGCGGTCAGCACGGGCGCGAGCACGATCACGCACGCGCCGATCACGATGCCGACGCTGACCCGGCCGCCCGCGATCAGCGTGCCGGCGAGCGGCTTGTCGAACGCCACCAGCAGGATGAACCCGAAGTAGCCGGCCATCATCAGCGCCGTCAGGCCGGCGCCGATCCGCCAGCGCCGCGTGATGACCTTGCGAAGCTCGGCATCCGCCATGGCCGCGAGTATGGCCTGATTCAGACCTCGTTGTTGCGGCGCGCCGCCGCATCGCCGAGCGCCGTCAGCACCGACGGCGCGAGCTTCGACTCGGCGTCCTTGCCCTCGATCCCGTGGCGGCTGCCGCCGACCGGGCTCGGCATCAGCTGCGCCACGACGCCGAGCAGGTCCTGCACGAGGCCGGGCGCCAGCGCGTGGGCCTTGGCGGCGATCCGCGCCGGCACCGACAGCGTGACCTCGGCCTCTCCGTCCTCGCACGCCCGCAGGATCTGGCGGGCCGCGCGGACCGCGCTCATCGACGTGCCCGGCAGGCTGTCGCTGATGTCGAACCACGCGTACTCGGCCTGCTGCTGGCCCTTGATGATCGCGTGGCGCGGGCTGCCGGTGCGCATCAGGCCGGGGCACACGGTGGTCACGAGCACGCCATCCTTCATGAGCTCGGCCCGCATCCCGGCGGACAGCCCGTAGAGTGCGAACTTGCTCGCGCTGTACGGCACGAGGTGCGGGATCGCGATCTTGCTGCCGATCGAGGCGATGTTGACGATCCGGCCGGCGCGGCGGCGCTGCATCTCGGGGATCACGCCGAGCATCATGTGGAGCGGGCCCCACAGGTGCGTGCGCATCGCGCGCTCGTAATCGTCGATGCTCATCATCTCCATCGGGCCGACCTGGACGACGCCGGCGTTGTTGATGAGCACGTCGATCTGCCCGAGCTCGTCGCGGACCTCGACGAGGAAGCGCGCGATGTCGTCGCGATCGGTGACGTCACAGGTGTCCGCGAACACCTTGCCACCGAGGATCGTGAGCTCGACGCGCGCGCGTTCGAGCTCCGCGGCGTCACGTGCGCAGAGCGCCACGCGGGCGCCCTTGCGGATCAACTCCCGCGCGAGCACGAGCCCGAGGCCGCGCGAGCCGCCGGTGATGACCACGACCTTGTCCCGGAGATCGATGCGGCGGCTGTGGCGAAGCGCGGCACGCGCGAGCAACAGCCCTCCCACGCTGGCGGCAACTCGAAGAGCGGTGGAGGTCTTCATCAGCTCGTCAGCACGCAAGGCATGTGCCCTGCCCCGCGCGCTGATGTCCGCGAGATCGCAGGTGGTCTGCCGGGCGGGGTCGCCCGAACCGTGCGCCGGCGCTCGGCCGTTACAGGCCCGCAACGTCGTCACGGGGCCGCCTCCGCGGCGCGCGACTCCCCTGGAATCCTCGGTGACGATCGCGCGTTGCCAGCTCGTGAAGCGGCGGATGCTGGGGCTCGGCCTCGCGGCGCTCGCGCTCGGACTCGCGGTGCTGGTGTACCGGGGACCCGCGCGCGGCGTGATCCGAGGGCACGTCGGCGATGTGGCCGCGACGATGCTGGTCTACGCCGTGCTCGGCCTGTCGTGGCGAGCGCGTGCCGCGGCGCGCGCGACCGCGACCCTCGCCATCGCGTTCGCCATCGAGCTCGGGCAGGTGTGGTGGCAGGCCGAGTCCGCGGCCGGCGCGCTCCTGTTCGGGAGCACGTTCGACGCGTGGGACCTCGTCGCGTACGTGGTCGGCACCGCCGTGGCCGTGGCGTGGGAAGGCGCGTGGCGGGAGGCGCGGCAGGCGCGCTCGCCGATCACGAGCGGCGCTCGAGCCGCGACAGGCTGAGGCCGCCGATCGTCCGCACCACGCGGGCCTCGAAGTGCGCGGTGACGAGCGGCGCGACGGCATCGGCGAGCTCGGTCGGGACGTCGTGCAGCACGCGCAGCCGCGCGAGGTTCGGGTGCAGCACGAACGCCGCGAGGTCCGCGGGCGTCGGCTGCTGGATCGGCACGTCGACGACCTCGGGCCGCAGCTGCAGCGTCTCGATCAGCGACATCAACGGGAGCCGCGCGGCCGTCCGCCACGTCAGCGTGCCCGCGGTCGGGCTCGCGTAGAGCTGGCGCGGTAGCCCGCGCTCGAGCTGCGGCCGGCGCACGAAATCGTAGAGGTAGCCGAACACGTACGGTAGATCCTCGAGCTGCACGTAGCGCGTGGTCTCGGGGTTCGTGCGGTGACGCTTGCACGCGAGGATGATGAGCGTGCCGCGCGGGTGCTCGCGCTCGAGGAGCCAGTCCGCGTAGACGAGGTACGGCCCGTCGTCGCCGCGGTCCTCGGCGATCGCGGCGAGCAGGTCGCGCTCGGTGCGATCGTGCACGCGCTCGCCGTCATCGAGCACGGCCGTCACCGCGGCGAGCTGCGCCGCCGCGGTCGCGCCGAGCACCGGCGGCGCCGGCGGCCGCAGCACGAGATCGTGGACGTGCGCCCGCGCCTGGCGATGGTGCGGATACAGGTGAGCGAGCGTGAAGCCCTGGAGGAGCCGCTGCAGGGGCTCGCACGTCCGCACGTCGGCGATCCGCCCGACGAGCTCGAACAGCGACCGCCAGTACTGCCGGCGCCCGAACGGAACGTCGCGCATCGACGCGAGCTCGACGAGCCGCAGCGCGATCCGCGGATCGTCCGGGAGCGCGGCGAGCTCGAGCAGCCGGCGCTCGGACTGGGCCGCGCCGCCGACGTTCACGTACTGCAGCAGCTGCGGCAGCGAGCCGCTCGGGTCGCGCTGCATCGCAGCCATCCACGCGCCCTGCACCTTGGCGATCATCGGCGCGAGCGGCCGGTCGAAGCTCGGCAGCAGGCGCGTCGCTCGATCGATCGCGTCGGCGATGGCCGGCGCGCGGATCTGGCGCCACGCGACGAGCAGCTGCTCGATGCCCGCGCTCGTGCGACCGGCCGCGAGC
>JALZOI010000574.1 GCA_030857245.1 Myxococcota bacterium | reverse complement strand
AGTTCAACGCGCTCGACGTCGGTGATCGCCAGCTCGACCTTCGGCCGCCCACGCTTGCGCTTCGCCATGCCCCGTTAGATCACAGCGCGGATCATTCTCCTAGAGATTCCGCTTACAGGGGACTAGCGAGCTGCGTCGGCAGGGCAGGGCACGAGCCCGTCGAGGTCGCTGCGTACCTCCGCCACGATCGGACGCGCGCCGCTGCTCCGGCGCGGTCACCACGCGTAGCGATCGCCCTTCCAGTTGAGGAACTCGCCGGAGTCCGCGAGCGTCGCGCGCTCGACCTCGCGGAGGATGCCGCGGACCGACTCGTCGACGGGCGTCGGCGCGCTGGCGCCGCCCATGGCGGTCTGCACCCAGCCCGGGTTGATCACGACCGACGTGATGCCCTCGCCGCGGAGGTCGACGGCGAGCGACCGCGACATCATGTTGAGTGCGGCCTTCGACATCCGGTACGCGTAGTAACCGCCGCTCGTGTTGTCGGTGATCGAGCCCATGCCCGACGTGACGTGGACCAGCTGCTTGCCCACGCCACGCCGGAGCTGCGGCAGCAGCGCGACCGAGACGCGCAGCGCGCCGATCGCGTTGACGTCGTAGGTCCGCGCCACGTCCTCGAGCGCGAGGTCCTCGGCCATCTGCAGCAGGCTCTGCCGCGGCCCGCCGTAGACCCCGGCGACGTTGAACACGATGTCGACGGCGGCGCCGGCGAGCACCTCGGCGAGCGCGCGCACCGTCGCGACGTCGGTGACGTCGACGGCATGCACGCGGACCCGCGCGCTCGCGAGCGCCTGGAGCTCGCTGGCATCGGCGGGCTTGCGCGCGCACGCCTCGACCTCGTCCCCCCGTGCTTGCAGCTGGCGCACGAGCTCCAGCCCGATCCCTCGATTCGCTCCCGTGACGACGGCTCTCATGAGCATGACCATGCGAGCGGGCTCGATCGCGCGCAACCCGCAGCCGCGCGAAACGATCCTAGCGAAACAGGCGGGCGTGCGGCCACCGCGCCTCGAGAGGCGTGTGCAGTCCGCGCGCGATCCACACCGGCGTCCCGTGCTTGTAGCAGTGCTCGCAGCGCACCCGGCCGACCTCGCGGACCTCGGTGAAGGCACTCCGCAGCAGCGCCGGATCGCGAGCGACGCCGACGATGATCGGATCGGCGGGCAGGATGCCGGGACCCCAGCTCCAGTACGCGTTGTGCGTCGAGATCACACGCTGGGTGAGCCCGGCGGCGGGTCCATGGAGCTCGAGCGCGCCCGCCGCGCCATAGTCCTCGCCCATCAGCACGACGCGCGCCTGCTCGGCCGGCGGCAGCGTCGCGACCACGCGGGCGGTCTCGCGCGCGAGCTCGGGCCAGCCGAACCGATCCGCCATCCACTGGCCGAGCCGACTGCCGCCGTCCACGCCCTTGTCGCGCTCGAGCTGCGGCGTGGCATCGAGCCACGCCGCATAGCGCTCGAGCTGGTCGGGCGGCAGCACGGGCACGAGCAGCGGCAGCGGCGCGGCGGCACCGACGATGACGAACGCGAGCAAGCCCCGGCGCCACCAGCGATGCGCGCGGGTGCGGCGCTCGATGACGACGGCGGCGGCGGCGAACACGAGCGGGTAGAGCCCGAGGATGCGGTCGGGCCGGCTGACGCCCGCGACGAGCATCATCGCGAGGCCGACGAAGTACGCGATGCCGAGACCGCGCCGCCCGGGCTGGCGGCACAGCGCGACGGCGCCGAACACCGCGAGCAGGAACACGAACGGGCCGACGAACAGGAACTGGCCGACGAGCGCGTCCAGCGGGGTGGTCGTGACGTTCTTGAGCGCGGTCGACTCGCGGTAGAAGTCGACCGTGATCCAGTCGTGCTGCCACAACCACACGGCGTGCGGGGCGAAGATCGCGAGGGCGAGGGCGACGCCGAGCCACGGCCAGCGCGTCGCGAGCTGCCGGCGGGCGACCGACGAGGACAGCATCCCGGCGGTGAACAGCGCGATCGTGATGATCAGCGTGTGCTTGTTGAGGAGCCCGATCCCGACGAGCGCACCGAAGCGCAGCCAGCTGCGCGGCGACGTGCCGTCGGCGATCTCGACGGCGAGGTGCGCGAGCCCGACGGCGATCACGAGCTCGAACGGATTCATCGAGTAGAACCCGCTGATCACGAGGACGGCGGGCGCGGTGGCGACGAGGAACGCCGCGAACAGCTCGGCGAACCACTCCCCTCCGAGCCGGCGCGCGAGGCGTCCTGACAGCCACACCGCGACGGCCCCGGCGAGGGCGGGGACGATCCGGATCGCCCACAGCGTCTCGCCGGTGAGCGCGCGCACGCCGGCGAGCAGGAGTGTCGCGAGCGGCGGATGATCGACGTAGCCGAGGGCGGGGCGCCGCGAGCAGGCCACGAAGTACAGCTCGTCGGTGAACCAGCCGTACTCCCCCGCGATCCCGAAGCCCCACACGACGACGAAGAACACCGCGGCGACGATCGCGGCCGGGGCTCGAGTCACGATCGTCTGCACGCGGGCCTCGACAGCGTACGCGGTCACCGCGCCGAGTCCACCCGCGAAGCAGCGACATCGATCATGTCCCCGAGCTCTGCCTGCGCGCCGCTGTCAGGGTGGCGACGGTCGGGCGGTGATTTCACGGCGGCGGGATCCGGCGCGCAAGCGGCGCGCGCCGGCCTCGGCGTTCCGCGGGTTCCGCGTCTTGAGCTTGCGGCCGACCTCGACGATCGCCGCGATCGCCGGCACCAGCTCGCGGCCGAGATCGGTGAGGGCGTACTCGACCGACGGCGGCGTGGTCGGCGCGACGCTGCGCGTGATCACGCCCTTGTCCTCGAGCTCGCGCAGGCGTGCGCTCAGCACGCGCGCGGACACTCGCGGGATGTCGATCCGGAGCTCGCCGAACCGCCGCGGCTGCTGGCTGAGGAACCAGATCACGTTCGGCGCCCACGCGCCCCGCAGCAAGCTCATGCACTCGCTGAGTGGACAGGTCGGGGGCGTGATCGCCTTGTTCTTCCGGACGCGTAGGGCCATGGCGGTAACCCCGAGGTTACTACGATCGATCGTTACTCGCAGTAACAAGGTATCCAGGGGATACCCGCCGAGCTAGGTTCGCGGAGGATGGCACCCAGCGAAGCGACCCGCCGGCTCGGCATCACGCACCCGATCATCCAGGGTCCGTTCGGGGGCGGGCTGTCGACCGAGCTCCTCGCGGCGACGGTGTCGGAGCTCGGCGGGCTGGGCTCGTTCGGCGCGCATCAGCTCGCGCCCGACGAGATCACGCGGGTGACGCGCGCGATCCGCGAGCGCACCGCCCGGCCGTTCGCCGTCAACTTGTGGGTCTCGAACCACGACGACGGCGGCGAGGCGCTGTCCGCGGCGGACCACGAGCGGATCGCGCGGATCTTCGAGCCGTACTGCCGCGAGCTCGGGATCACGTTGCCGCCACCTCCGGCGCAGTTCGGCCACCGCTTCGAGGATCAAGCGGAGGCGCTGCTCGCCGCGGCACCGCCGGTGTTCAGCTTCGTGTTCGGCGTACCCTCACCCGCGATCCTCGCGGAGTGCCGCCGCCGCGACATCGTCACGATCGGCGCGGCCACGTCGATCGCCGAGGCGCGCGCGCTCGATGCAGCCGGCGTCGACCTGATCGTCGCGAGCGGCGCCGAGGCGGGGGGCCACCGCCCGACCTTCCTCGGCCGCGCCGAGGACTCGCTGATGGGCACGCTCCCACTGACCTCGCTGGTCGCCGATCGCGTCACGGCGCCAGTGATCGCGGCCGGCGGCATCGCGGATCGTCGCGGCGTCACGGCCGTGCTCGCGCTCGGCGCGCAGGCCGCGCAGCTCGGCACCGCGTTCCTCGCGTGCGAGGAGTCCAACGCGCCGGGCGCGCATCGCGAGCTGCTGTTCTCCGAGCGCGCGCAGCACACCACGCTGACCCGCGCCTTCACCGGGCGGCTCGCGCGCGGCCTCACCAACCGGTGGACGCGCGAGCTCGCCCCACGGATCGCCGAGCTGCCGCCGTACCCGATCCAGGGCTGGTTCGTCGCGCAGCTGCGCGCCGCCGCGCTCGCCGCGGGCTCGACCGATGTCCTCTCGCTCTGGAGCGGCCAGAGCGCTCCCAACCTTCGCCATCGAACGGCGGCGGCGCTGTTCGCCTCGCTCGTTGCCTGACCTGACCGAACCAAAGGACCTGCCTCGATGAAGCTCTATCTCTCCCCCGGTGCGTGCTCGCTCTCTCCCCACATCGTCGCCCACGAGGTCGGCATCCCGCTCACGCTCGTGAAGGTCGACGGCGCCACGAAGCAGACCGCCAGCGGCCAGGACTTCTGGACGATCAACCCGAAGGGCTACGTGCCCGCGCTCGAGCTCGACAGCGGTGAGGTGCTCACCGAAGGTCCGACGATCGTGCAGTACCTCGCGGACCAGCAGCCCGACGCCAAGCTCGTGCCGCCGGCTGGCTCGCTCGAGCGGTATCGCCTGCAGGAGATGCTGGGCTACATCAACTCGGAGATCCACAAGGCGTACAGCCCACTCTTCAACGCGAAGACGCCGGCGGAGACGCGCGAGGATCGCCTCGCCTACCTCCAGAAGCGCTACGGCCTCATCGAGCAGCAGCTCGCGGGCAGGTCGTACCTGTTCGGCGAGCAGTTCACCGTCGCCGACGCGTACCTGTTCACCGTCACGACCTGGGCGCGCCACGTGAAGCTCGACCTCACCGCGTTCCCGAACCTCGTCGCGTTCCAGGCGCGGGTCGCCGAGCGCCCGGCCGTCAAGACCGCGCTCGCGGCCGAGGCCGAGCTGCGCGCGAAGAAGGCGTAGGCGGCGGTCGGGGTCAGCGCAGGCGGATCCAGCCGCCGGGGACGTAGACGCGGACGTTGTTGCGGACCCGGACCGCGGGCACGCGATAGCGTTCACCGGGCGCCGGCGGCAGGATCCAGCGGCCGGCGATCCAGTGCCAGCGTGCGCCGACGAGGCGCCAGTGGCCCGCGACCCAGATCGCGCCGACGGTCGGCGGCGGGGGAGCCAGCACCTCGACGCGCACGACCGGCGGCTCCGCCACGCGCTCGTCGAGGGGGCGCGGGGCAGGGG
>JALZOI010000573.1 GCA_030857245.1 Myxococcota bacterium | reverse complement strand
CGCCGACCGTGCGCCACGTGGCCAGCCTCGACGGCGGCCTCGAGGGCTTCCTCGGGCGGCGCTCGCGCGAGCTCCGCAAGTCGATCCGCAAGTCGCTGCGGGCGGCGGCGAGCGCCGGCGTGACGTTCGAGGCGCAGCGCGTGACGGCCGCGGGGGCGGCCGCGCTCTACGACCGGATCCAGGCGGTCGAGCAGACGAGCTGGAAGTCGCGCGACGGCGTCGGCATCTCGCTGGGCCCCATGCGCGCCTTCTACGGCGAGATGCTGCCGCGGCTGTGCGCGCAGGGGCAGCAGCGGACGATCTTCGCGCGCGTCGGCGATCGCGACGTCGGCTACATCCTCGGGGCGGTCTTCGAGGGCGAGTACCGTGGCCTGCAGTTCTCCTTCGACGCGACGCTCGCGCACCTCGGGCTCGGGGGGCTGCTGCAGTACCACCAGGTCGTCGAGCTCTGCGACGACGGCATCGCGCGCTACGACCTCGGCACCGAGATGGACTACAAGCGCCGGTGGGCCGAGGAGGTCATGGAGACCGAGATGCTCGTGATCGTGCGCTGAGCGCCGGCCGCAGGCGCGGATCGAAGCGGCGACCGGCTCAGCGGTCGTGCGGCGTCGGCTTGTTGAGGGGATCGACGATGACCGGATCCGTCGGCGCGTGGTCGACCGCGGACTCGAGCACGGGATCGTTGGCAGGATCGTCGACGATCGCGGGCGCGTCGAGCGACATCGCCCGCAGCGTCCGCCGGTTCGCGACGATCGAGGCGATCACCCCCGCGGCGATGATGCCCGCGATCAGCGCGAGCGAGACCGCGTGGGGGATGTGGATGTGCCCGTGGCCGATCATCTTCGCGCCGATCACGATCAGCAGGATCGCGAGCGCCATCTTCAGATACTTGAACTGGTCCATCGCACCGGCGAGCACGAAGTACAGGCTTCGCAATCCCATGATGGCGAAGACGTTCGACGTGACCATGATGAAGATGTCCTTGCTCACCGAGAGCACGGCGGGGATCGAGTCGAGCGCGAACACGATGTCGGTCAGCTCGATCGACACGAGGCAGACGGCGACCGTGGTCAGCGCCTTCTTGCCGTTGTGCATGACGACGAACTTGCCGCCGTGGTCACCGTCGACGACCGGGACGAAGCGACGCAGCATGCGGACCGCGAGGCCCTTGTCGTGACTCTCCTCGTCTGCGCTCTCGGGCTTGAGCAGCTTGATGCCCTGGAACACGAGGTACGCGCCGAACACGTAGAAGATCCAGTCGAACTTGTTCGCGACGTAGGCGCCACCCGCCAGCATGATCAGGCGGAACACGATCGCGCCCATGATCCCCCAGAACAGCACGCGGTGCTGGTACTTCGAGGGCACGCGGAAGCTGTGGAACAGCAGCGAGATGACGAAGATGTTGTCGACGGAGAGCGCGTACTCGAGGAGGTATGCGGCGATGTACATGACCGCGGCGTCGCCGCCGGGGTTCCGCGACGGCTCGACGAGCGTCGCGCCGAGCCACGCGTTGTCGTACATCAGGTAGACGAGGCCCGTGAACGACAGCCCGAGTGACATCCAGCCCGCCGTCCAGTACGCGGAGCTGCGAATCGTCGGGGTCGTGTTCTTGCGGTGCAGGACGCCGAGGTCGAGCGCCAGCAGCACTGCCACGAAGGCGAAGAATCCAAGCCAGAACCAGATCATCGAGGGGGATGGGACCATGCCGCCTCGCCGTCAGCATGGCAAGGTGGAGATCGCGATTCCTCGCGCCCGGACCGGGCCGGCCCGGCCCGGTGCGATGCGATGCGATGCGATGCGAGCGCCCGCGGCGCGGCCGGCGTCGCGGCTCCAGGCGGCGCGGCTCAGGCGAGCGTGGCGAGCAGCTTCTCGGCGTCCCCGGCGGGGCGCTCGAGCCCGAGCTTCGCGAACACCATGATGGCGTCGCGCAGCATGTCCTTGCCGCTCGAGATGTCGCCGACCTCGGCCTTGTAGCGGCCGAACGCGAACAGCGCCTTGCCGATCGCGGCCTCGTTGCCGATGCTCCGCACGACCTCGAGCGCGCGGCCGAACGCGATGGCGGCGGGCGACATGACCGCGCTCTCCTCGCCGGCGTCGTAGAGGCTCGTGGACAGCACGTCCCCGAGCGTCAGGTACGCCTGGGCCTCCTTCTCGCGAAGCCCCGCCTTGCGAGCTACCTCGAGCGCGCGCTCCGCGAGCTCGCGGGCCGCGGCGGTGTGGCCCTGCATCTTCTCGAGCTGCGCCAGGTGACGGCAGCACTCGGACTCGAGCCCGCGGTCCTCGATGTCCTCGATGATCTCGAGGGCGTTCTCGAGCCGGCTGCGCGCCTCCTCGAGCTTGCCCTCGAGCAGCGCGAGCTCGCCGAGGTTCGACATCACCAGCGCGCACAGCGGCAGGGCGCCGATCGCCTCGGCGTCAGCCAGCGCGGCCAGCCAGCCGGTGCGCGCCTCGCCGATGTCACCGAGCTCGAACATCAGCGCCGCCAGGTTGTTCTGCGAGACCGCGAGGCCCCAGCGATCGCCGGCCTCGCGCCGCAGCTCGAGCGCTTCGCGGTGGCAGGTCAGGGCGGAGTCGTACTGCCCGCGGTCCTGCTGGACGTCGCCGAGCCGCGACAGCGACGTCGCGATCGCGCGCTTGTCGCCGTACTTGCCGCGCCGCGCGAGCGCCTCGGTGATCTTGGCGTACGACTCGTCGTAGCGGCCGAGCATCTGCAGCGACTTGCCGATGTCATCGAGCGAGCCGGCGATGCCACGCTGATCGTTGGCAGCGCGGAACAGCTCGAGGCCACGCTCGAGGTACTCGAGGGCGAGCTTGAGATCGCCCTTGCGGCGCCACACCCGGCCCATCTTGTTGAACGCGACGGCGGCCTTCGTCTTGCTCGCCGCGACCCACGACAGCCGCAGCATCCGCTCGAACGCGCCGAGCGCCGCCTCGAAGTCACCGATCAGCTCGTAGACCGAGCCGAGGTCGTGCCAGAGGTGGATGCGGCCGGCGAGATCGCTGTCGCCGATGCAGGCGAGCGCGCGATCGAACAGCCGGATCGCCTTCTCGTTCGCGAACTGCGCGCGCGCGGCCTCGGCGGCGCGGCGGTAGCGGGTCGCCGCATCGCGGGCCTCGCCGGCGAGCGCGAGGTGGCGCGCGACCTCTTCCTGCGCGGCCGGGCCGCGGCCCTCGGGGTGCAGCTCGAGCCAGCGGGCGACGGCCGCGTGGTACGCGCGCCGCTTCGCCTCGTCGATGCCCTTGTAGACGATCGACCACAGGTTCGGGTACGCGAAGCGTAGCTCGCGCTCCCCGGCCACCGACGACTGCGGGATCTCGAGGAGCCACTCGCGGTCGACGAGCTTGCCGAGCGCGGCGACGACGGAGATCCGCGAGTGATCGCCGCTCGCCGCGATCTGCGACAGCGTCGGGCCGTCGGGGTCGGACGTCCGCTGGTCGTAGCGCTCGAGCGCGAGGATCGCGTCGAGCCACGAGGTCTCGCCGATCACCGCGGCCATCTCGAGGACGCGGCGCTCGGTCGCGTCCATCACGCGGAGCCGGGCGGCGACGACCTCGTCGTAGGTCCGCGGCAGCACCATCGCGGCGAGGTGCTTGGGCTCGATCCGCCAGCGCACGCCCTCGCGGACGATGACGTCGCTCTCGAGGAGCAGGCGCACGAGCTCGTGGATCGCGCGCGGCGAGCCACCGAGGGTGCGGGCGTGGGCGATCAAGGCGGGCGGCAGCGTGGGGAGCGATCGGCAGAGCTCGCGGAGCAGCTCCTCGGCCTCGATGGGCGAGAGCGCACCGAGCTCGATGCGGACCGGCGTGACTTCGCCGTCGCCGAACGCGGGGTGGCGCTCGTAGAGCGCGGCCGTGCCAGTGCCGATGATCGCGACGCGGTGCTCGCGCAGCCCGTTCGCGAGGTAGTGCAGGAAGTTGATCGTGTCGGTGCTGCAGAGCTCGAGGTTCTCGACGATGAGGAGCACCGGGTGGCGCTCGGTCTCGGCCGTCAGGAAGCGCTTGAGCGCCATGAACAGCCGCGCCTCGAGGCGCTGGGGCGAGTCGAGCAGGGGCGTGGTGACCGGGCTGTCGTCGAACGGGACGCGCAGCAGGTGCGCCACCAGGTGCGCGACCTCGGGGACGCGCTGGGCCTGGACGACCTCGGCGACGCCCGCCTGGATCTTGTCGCGGCTCTCCGTGGGATCCTCGCCGGGCACGAGCCCGAAGCGCGAGGTCAGGGCGCGCGCGACCGGCCCGTACGCCGGGGCGTTCTCGTCGGCGATGCCCTGGAGGACGACGGTCGACGGGTGGAGCGTGCGCGAGCGGGCGACGAGCTCGCTGATGATCCGGCTCTTGCCCATGCCGGGCTCGCCGGTGATCACCACGAACACCGAGCGGTTGCCGGTCGCGGGATCGACCGTCACCTGGGTGTCGAACGCCTTGTCGGTGAGCTCCTGCAGGCGCGCGATCGCGGCGCTGCGCCCCGTGAACCGCGGACGCAGCTCGTAGGCGGCGCTGGTGACGACCGTGCGCTCGTTGTCGCCTTCGCCGAAGTCACCGGGATCGAGCTCGGCCGGCTCGAACTGGGGCGTGCGTTCCGTGCCTTCGGCCGGCTGGACAGCAGGTTCCGGAGTCGACGAGTCCCAGGTCAGCGGCGCCATGTTGTTGCCTGTCCCCTCAGCGAGCGGTGGAATGCGGGGCGGTACCGGAGCGCTCGTACGAGCTGGAGCGCCTCCTGCCATACCACCCGTAAGCTTTGATGATTCCATGACAATTCCACACGTCCCCAGCGGCCATCCCGAGTAGGCGGCGGAACCTAATGTGGTTGGGTGTAGTTGTCAACCAACAACGAAGAACGCTCAAGTGCGGAGGTTTGTCGAGGGAGATCGGGGCAGTGGGCGGTGGGGGGCGTGTGCTCGCTCAGAAACGGGCGGCGGGCAGCGGGCAACCGGCAACGGGCAATCGGGAGGGGCGTGTGCTTCCTCAGAAACAGGCGGCGGGCAGCGGGCAACCGGCAGCGGGCAATCGGGGGAGGGCGTGTGCGTCCTCGGAAACAGGCAGCGGGCAATCGCGGGCGTGTGCTTCCTCAGAAAC
>JALZOI010000572.1 GCA_030857245.1 Myxococcota bacterium | reverse complement strand
GCGTCGCTCGCGCCGGGACGAAGCCCGGGCGCGGTCTCGCTGCCGCCGGTGCGCGGCCGATGATCGTGCAGCGTCTCGAACAGCGTCACGCAGTAGCTGAAGATGTCGCTGCGCACGTCGGCCGCCGCACCCGCGAGCTGCTCGGGCGCCATGTACGCCGGCGTGCCGACCACGCGCGTGTCGCCGGCGAGCACGGCGGCCTCGCGATCCGCCGCGTGGGTGGCGAGCCCGAAGTCGGTGAGGCAGACGCGACCGTCGTCGGTGATCAGCACGTTCGCCGGCTTGAGGTCGCGGTGCACGATCCCCGCGCGGTGCGCCGCCGCGAGCGCCTCGCCCACCGTCGTGAACACCGCGACGACCTCGCGCCACGACCGCGGCCGCTCGTGTCGCCACGCCGCGAGGTCGCGCCCGTGGATCAGCTCCATCGCGAGGAACACCTCGCCGGCGTCCTCGCCGACGTCGAACACCGAGACGATGTTCGGGTGCGACAGCTGCGCGAGCGACTGCGCCTCGCGGGTCAGCAGCAGGCGCTCCTCCTCGGTGGGCGAGCGCCGCATCACCTTGATCGCCACGCGCCGCTGCAGCGCCGGATCGAACGCGGCGAACACCATGCCCATGCCGCCGGTGGCGAGCAGCTCCTCGAGGCGATAGCGGCCGAGCGTCTGCTTCGGCGCCTCCGCGCGATCCGCGCCCGCGCTGCCCGTGCCGAACGTCGAGCACGCGAGTGCGAACACGAGCTGGCGGCACTCGGCGCACGCGTCGAGGTGCGCGTCGACGTGGGCCTCGGGGCGGCCGGCGCGGACCTCGACGAGGTAGCGCGCCAGCACCTCGCCATCGAGGCAACTCTCCGTCACCCGCGTACGGTACGCCGCTACGGCACGCTGCGCACGGCGTCGGGCAGCCGACCGAGCAAGTCCCGGAGCCGGTCCTCGTCGAGCTGCGTCGGCTCGCCGGCGGGCACGGGCGGTAGCGGCACGAGGCCCGCGCACACGACGCGCGCCCCGCGGTGATCGAAGACCCAGGCGCGCGCGACGTGGGTCGCGATCGTGGCGGCGCCGCTCGCGGAGCCCTCCGCGCGGGGCTCCGCCGCTGGCGTCGACGTCGTTGCTGCCTTCGTCGCTGCCTTCGCCGCCACCTTCGCGGCCTTCGCGGCCTTCGCGGCATACCCGGGCGGCGCGGCGCCGAACACGAGCAGCACGTCCACGGTGCGCAGGGGATCGGCGGCGCTCTCCGGGATCGTTGTCCCACTCGCCGCCCGCGCCGCGATCGCGCTGATCCGGACGCTGGCCTCGGGGCTGTGCGCAGGGAGCTCCTCGCCCTCACCGATCACCGTGACCGGCACGGGCGAGGTGATGACCGTGCCGTCCGGCAGCCCGAGCGGCGCGGCCACCGCGACGATCCACGACGGCGTCTCACGGTAGGCCGCCGCGAGCGGTGCGCACGGCGGTGCGGTGGCCGGCACGGACGCCGGATCGAAGGCGCGGATCGCGGGCCGCCACGCGCGATCGAAGGCGACGAGCCGCTCGGTGACCTCCGGCGCGTTCGTGGTGACGACCGGCTCGACCGCGCTCGTCGGCGCCGGTCGATAGTCGGCGAGGTCGTAGCGCTGCTGCGACAGCGCGTACGACAGCTCGAGCGACTCCTGCTGGGCCTGCTCGAGCCGGTACTCCGTCATCTTGCGGTAGCCCCAGCCCAGGACGAGCAGCGTGCCGCCGATCGTCGCGACCCAGCGCGCGCGGTGGGACTTCCGGAGCCTCACCTGATCGTCGTACTCGTCCTGGTCCATGGCGGGATCTGTACACCGCCCAACGCAGAGCCCGGCGGGTTTATTCCTGAAGCTCGGCGAGTGCTTCCTGAAGCTCGCGCGAGGGGCGCGCGTGAATCCCGCGCCGGCTCTTCCGGATCACGTTCGCTCGTCGCTGTTACTTCTTCGCCGTCTTCGCCGACTTCGCCGACTTCGGCTTCGCCGGCGACGCCGGCGTTGCGGGTGCTGCCGCCGCCGCCGCCGCCTGCGGCTTGTCGCAGTACTTCTCGAGCAGGCGGTCGTCGGCGAGCTTGCCCTTCTCGGCGAACGAGCTGATGAAGTCGGGCTCCTTGAGCTGCGCGCCCTTCTTCGTCTTGTAGGTCGCGCCGCTCTTCCAGTCGCCGCTCTTCACGAGATCCGCGCGCAGCTTGTCGAAGTTCTCGGACTGCGCCTTCGCGTTCTTGAGGTGACCCTTGCAGCGCTCGGGATCCTTGCCCGCGTGGACGGCCGCGCGATCGAGGTGGTGCTCGAGCCGGTTGTACCCGGCCGCGCCGCGCGATCCGCCGGCCTCGCAGAACAGCTTCAGCGAGCCGCACGGGTTCGACGACAGCTCGAAGTCCTTCGCGTACGCGAGCAGCTTCTGGTAGCGGTAGAGCCGGAAGTCCTCGTCGTTGGACTCGATGTACGGCTTGCCGTCGGTGACGATCACCAGGTTCGGCTTGCTCATGTGGCTCTTGAACTCCTTCACCGCACCCGCGAGCGCGGCCGGGAACCGGTCCTTCTTCGGCACCTTGCCGCACGGGATCGCCTCGACGTAGCTGTTGCCACCGGCGGTGCGGGTGTACGACGCGAACCGGCCGCCGCCGACCTGGACGCCGTCGGCGAGCCACTCGACGACGCCGCAGCCCTTCTCGACGACCGTCTTGCCGGCCTCCTCGGGTGCGTACTCGTCGGAGAACTGGAGCTCGGAGGCGACCAGGTTGACCTCGCACTCCATCAGCTTGGTCGGGACGTCGAGCGTGCCGAAGCGCGGGGCATCGCCGTACCAGTGGAACGCCTTCGCATCGATCTTGCGGACCCGGTCGAGCGCCTTCTCGTACGCGGCGATCTTCGTGCGGAGCTGCTCGGCGGCGTCGCCGGTCCCGGTGGTCGAGGTGCCGGCTGCCGTCTGGCACGCGGTGAGCGCCTCGGCCGCGGCCTCGACGGCATCGGGATCCACGCCGGTCGTGAGCCGCTTCGCGTCGCCGACCGTGGCGAACAGCCGGCCGCCGTAGGCCTTGAACGCCGCCGCGTCGAGCGCGTCGAGGCGCTGCTTCATCGCCTCGCGCTTGCGCTCGCCTTCCCAGCCGTTGCGAAACAGGTAGGTGCCCTGGAAGTCGCGGCTCTCGCGGGCGTAGCGCGCGAAGTCCCGCGCCGCGATCATCGCCTGCATCTTGTCGAGCCGATCGAGCGCGGTCCGCACGTGTGGCGGGTCATCGTCGTCGGGCTTGACCTGCGGCACGTCGGCGGCGCTGCCCGTCGAGGTGGCGACGGGGCTGCCGCCGCTGCTGCCACCGCCAAGGCTCGCCGTGCCCTTGGAGATGAAGCTGCAGCCGCCGAGGCTGACGAGGCTGAGAGCGAGGATCATGCGCATGGTGGTGGGCGTCGTGGTGGTCATGGTGGTGGGCGTCGTGGTGATGGGAGTGGTGGTGGTGGTGGTCATGGTGCTCACTGCTTCCCCGGGAGAGCGGCCTTGGCGGCCTCGGTGAAACCGACGAGAGCGTCCTTCTCCTTCAGGATCATCGTGCAGGCCTGGCCCTTGTCCGACGAGCTCAGCGCCTCGCCGTTGGGGCCGGTCATCTGCGCGTCCAGCCACGGCTTGACCTTGTCGCAGGACAGCGAGCCGTCGCCGCAGATCTTCTTGGTCAGCTTCGAGCAGGCATCGTCGTCCTGCTTGCAGGCCGACAGCGTCGTGGTCGCCAGGGCCAGGCCCAGCAGCAGCTTCGTCACGGGGATCATCGCGAGCTCCTTGGAGAGGACGCCTCGTGGGCGCACCCCTGGTTCCAGCTCGGCGCTCGCCGTCGCAGACTATTTTTGCAAAAGCGCGGCACCGTCGCGGCCGCCGCAGACCCGCAGCCGGGCAGCTACTTGCGCTTGCGCGGTCGGGGTGCGCGCTCGAGACGCTCGCGGAGCGGCGCGAGCTGGGCGGCGGCCTCGGGCAGGCGATCGAACCAGTGGAGCGCGCGGGCGGGGGCGCGGGCCGCGAGCGCGGTCTCCGCGACCTCGCGGAGCGTGTCGATCTCGCCCCCCAGCTCGCGGCTCTCGCTCGCGAGGTAGAGGTTCAGCGCCTCGTCGTAGAGCGCGAGGGCGTCGGCCGGTGCGCGCCGCGCGAGGAAGCGCGCCTGCTCGGCGACCACGAACGCGTACTGCGGGTGCGCGGGGGGCACGGCCTTGCGGATCGCCGCGAGGCCCTTCGCACCCAGCCGCTCGGCCTCGGCGAACTTGCCCGTCGCCTCGGCGAGCTGCGCGTCGTAGACGTCGAGCATGATCCGCAGCGGGTGCGTGGGCGGCAGCGCCTTCTCGAGGATCCGTCGCGCGGTGGCGAGCTCGGTCGCCGCCTCGCCATGGCGACCCTGGTTGCGCAGCGCGCGCCCGAGGAAGATGTGCGTGCGGGCGAGCTCGGGGTGAGCGAGGCCGAGCAGCTGCTGGTTGACGCTGATCGCGCGGCGCAGGTGACGCTCGGAGGTCGGCCAGTCCTTGCGGCGGGCCGCGATCGACGACAGGTTCAGCAGCGTCTTGCCGACGACGGGGTTGTTCGGGCCCATCGCCGCTTCCATGATCTCCATGGATCTCTCGAGCCGCCGCGTCGCCTCGTCGAGCTCGCCGAGCGAGAGCAGCACGCCGCCGAGGTTGTTCTCCGCGCTGCCGACCTGCGGGTGATCGGGCCCCCGCGCCGCGAGGTGGCGGTCGCGCGACTCCGTGAAGTACGCCTTGGCCTCGAGGAACTTGCCGCGCGAGTTCGCGACGTAGCCGAGCGCGCTCGCCAGCTCGGCGAGCTGCCGCGGGTCATCGCCGGCCTGCGCGACCGCCGCCCGGACCGCCGACTCGAACGCGAGTGCCTCGTCATGCCGTCCGAGCTCGTGACCGACGACGTCGAACAACCGCAGCCACACCTTGGCGACGAGCACGTGGTCGCGTGCGGCGGCGGCCTGCTGCACCGCGCGGCGCAGCGTCGCCTCGGCGTCGGCGTGCTTGCCGACGTTCGCCTGCGCCGAGCCGAGGTGGTAGGTCGCGCGGGCGAGCAGGGCCGGCTCGCCGAGGCGCTCCGCCGCCGCGAGGAGCTCGGTGCCCCGGG
>JALZOI010000571.1 GCA_030857245.1 Myxococcota bacterium | reverse complement strand
CGCCGCTGCCGCCGCCGGCCGGGTGGCGCCTCATGCTCTCGGATCTCTCCGTGCTGCGCGTCAACCCGCTCGGGCTCGAGACCCGCGCGCGGTTCGGGCTGCAGAAGCGGCTCTACGCGTCGGAGCAGGCGATCACGCAGAACAACTTCATGTTCGCGGGGCTCTACCCGAAGCTCAACCCGGTGAGCGCGCACCTCGCGCTGGGCGGCGAGCTCCAGCCGGCGTCGGTGTTCAACCTGCGCGCCACCGTCGAGGTCCAGCAGTACTTCGGCTTCCTCGGCTTCCTGCAGTCGTTCGCGTCTCCGAACGCCAACTACTCCGATCAGAGCCTGAAGGAGCTACGCGACGTCGACGGCTTCGAGCCGCAGACCTCGACGGTCTTCCACGCATCGATCCAGCCGATGCTCATGCTCAAGGTCGGGCCGATCGCGATGCGCGCCCTGGTCCAGCTCGACTACTGGAGCATGGGGCTGCGCGACGGCGACACCTCGGCGTACGAGGCCACCTTCGACACGCTGCTCCCGGATCGCGGCTGGACGCTGTCGACCGACACCGACCTGCTCTACACCGGCCGACCACGGCTCGCGGTCGGCCTCCGTCACACCTGGGTCAAGCCTTTCTACCAGGACCGCCACTTCGCCAGCGCGACGGAGGCCGCCGCCTACGACGACGCGAACGCGCACCACCGGCTCGGCTTCTTCGGTGCGTACACGCTGAAGGATCACGGGCCATCGCGGTTCAACAAGCCGACGCTCGTCCTCATCGTGTCCTGGTACCTCTCCCATCGCTGGCGCACCGGCGAGCAGCTCGACGACGTCTCGGGCACCACCCGCCCCGATGACTTCACGACGCGCGCGGTTCCGTACCTGCTCGCCGGCTTCGCCTTCGAGTCGGACTTCCTGCCGGTCCGGTAGCTCCGGCCGGAGCTACTCGCTGACCGCGACGTAGCGGTAGCCGGCAGCGGCGTCCTGGGGATCGGCGAGGCTCACCGTCGGGCCGGGCAGCCGCTCGAGCTCCGCGCGCACCTCGCTGCTGAGGAACGCGTGCGCGAGCCCGAGCACCTCGAGGTGCTGGAAGGCAGCGGCATTCGCGAGGATCGCGCGTGCGCCGTCATCGCCGAGCGTGCCGCTCGAGAGATCGAGCGTCTTCAGGCGCGGCAGGATGCGCGACGTCGGCAGCGCCTCCGCGATCCGGTCCGCGAGGTTCGTGTTGGCGAGCGCGAGGTGCGTGACGTGCGGCAGGTTCTCGCCGGCGAGGATCGGCACGAGATCATCGAAGCTCACACCGCAGCCGTGGTCGCCGTCGGTCTCTCCCATGTAGAGGATCAGCGTCTCGAGGGCGGGCCATCGCGCCTGCGCGATCGCCCGGAGGTTCTCGCCGTCCAGGCCGCCCGTGATGATCTCGAGCTTGCGCAGCGACGGCAGGTCCATCGCGCCGAAGTGCATCGCACCGAGCTCGATGGTGAGCTCGCGCAACCGTCCGAGCTGCGGATACAGCGGGCTCAGATCGCCGAGCGCGGTACTCGAGCTGTCCCAGTAGCCGCCGCGGTCGAACCTGAGCTTCTGCAGCGCGTGGGGCACGCCATGCTCGGCGAGCGCCGCGACGCACGGCGCCCACGAGGTCGGGTAGTCGTCGAAGTCTGGATCGAAGTCGAACGCACCGATCACGAGCTCGCGGGCGAAGTGCAGCCCCGGCAGCTTCATCAAGCTGGCGATCGTCGCGGGGAAGTCGATGGCGCTGGTGCCGTAGCTGTCGGTGGCGGGGCCGAGCCGCACCGCATCCACGAAGCCCCACCGCCATGTCACGCCGAGGTCCTTCTGCGGATCCAGCGTCGCGATCTCGCCGAGCCAGATCGGCGCGTTCGCGGCCATCAGCTGCTGCTCGCGCGCGCGCAGCGCCGGGTCGTCCGGCGCATCCTCGAGCTTGACCTGCAGCGTGATCAGCTCGCCGCGCGGATCCCCCTGCTCGCTCAGCCAGTCGCCGTAGACGAGGTAGGCATCGCGGTCGTCGGGGTTGGCGTAGATGCGCGCTACGAGATCTGGGTTCGTGGAGGTCCACACGGCATCAGCATGGAACCGGCGTGCGGGTCGGCGCAACGAGGCAGGGAGATCGAACGCACCGCGGCGGCGTCGCGACCGCCTCAGCGGCGAACGTCGGCGGTCGCGACCACGGCGAGCGTGACCATCGCCTTCGCGCAGAGCCGGAAGGTGTCCCCGTCGCCGGCCGACACCTCGGACTCGGCGATCGTGACGGTCCGCCCGGGACGCAGCACGATCGCGCGGCATCGGAGAATTCGTCCGCTCGCCGGACGAAGCAGGTTGATCTTGAACTCGATCGTGAGGATGCCGTGGCCAGCGGGCGCGAGTGTCCCTGCCGCGCCCCCGGCGCTATGGTCCGCCAGCGTCGCCAGCACCCCCGCGTGAACGACGCCGTCCTGCTGCAGGTGATCGGGACGGACCACGAGCTCGCTCTCGATCTCGCCCGGCGCGATGCGGGTCGCCCGGATCCCGAGCGCCTGCACGAAGGGCGCGTGGAAGATCTGCTCGACCTGGCGGCGGTACTCGGGATCTCGCGGGATGAAGGTCATGGGTCGCTACCTCGGGCGTGAGCATCGCCGCGAACGGGGGGCGACCGCGAGCGGGGTGACCACGCGTCCTACGGCCCGAACGCCGTCGCGCTCTCGAACGCCGCGGCCCCGCCGGCGGTCACGTCGACGGGCGCGCCAGCGCCGAGCTCGAAGAGGCAGGTGCTCGCGGTGAAGAACCCATCCACCATCGCGTGGGTCACGAACTGGCTACCGTCGGCCGACGTCTCCCACAGCGTCGTCGTCCCGACCTGCCGCAGGCGCCAGAACCGGTGCGCCACGAGATCGAGCGGCAGCGTCGCCCGGACCACGATGCCGGACCCGGGACCACTGCTCTGCTCGGTGCGGAGCTCGATGATGTCGTCGTGAGCGAACAGTGCGACCCCGAGCTGCGCCGTGCGCAGCTGCGCGAAGATCGCGGCCCCGTTGACCGGGCGCTGCACCACCTCGACGGTCGCGCACAATCCGGCGACGGGGTAGGCGGTGACGCTGCGGTACGACGCGTCGTTGCTCGCGCTGACGCTCCCGGGGAACTGCACCGAGAACCGTCCGTTCGACTCGCTCGCCGTCAGCCCACCGCTCGTGTTCAGCGTGAACGCGGGGGCGGCGACGCCATCGTCGAAAGGATCGTTGATCAGCGCGGTCGCGCCGCAGGCGCCCGGCATGATGGCGTCGCGCAGCGGTCCGTCGAGGATCGCGTCGACGCTCCCGTCATCGGCGTCGGCATCACCGGGCCGCGCGTCATAGCCGATCCGGCCGCAGCCAAGGCCGAGGCCGAGGACGAGCACGAGCAGTGCACCCCACACGGGACCAGTGTACCCCGCTTGCGCGCCGGCTGCGATCGGCACATGGCGCCGCCGGTGCAGCCCGCCGGTTCCCCGCCGGCCGCGCGACGTTGCCAGCACCGTGACGGTGTTTACCATCACGCCGCGTGGTCGGAGATCTCTAGACTCGGCGCATGCGCTGGCTCGCGTTCGGCGGGATCCTTGGCCTGGTCGCATCGGCTCACGCGGAGGCCGTCGTCGAGGGCTCCGTCAGCGCCGGGACGACTGCGGGGGCGAGGGTCGACCACCAGCACCCAACAGCCGGCACCGGCTTCGGGCTCGCGGACGCGCAGGTCACCGCCCATGTGACGCGCGCCCCGGTGCCGCTCGACGAACGCGGCTTGCACATGTGCAGCGTCGACGGCAGCGGGGGTTGTCTGTGGGTGTTCACCGGGCTCGATCCCACGGCGCGCGATGGCGCCGGTGTCGAGGCGAGCAGCCGCCTGCTCTACGCCGCGACCGGGGAGGTCTCGAGTGATCTGCAGCTCGACGCCCGCGCGTGGGCCGGTGCCGCCGGCTGGCGCGTCGAGGGCCGCAGCACGTTCCAGGCCACGACGACGCTGCGCGACCGGTTCTGGCGGTCGAACCGGGGCGTCGTGCACCACGCCGTCGGCGTCGAGGTCCCCGCGATGTGGGCGATCGGCTCGCGCGACACGCAGCTCCTCGCGATGCGCCTCTACGGCGACGTCGGCGCGCGCTCGCAGCGCCAGGGCGAGAGCTGGCACGCGGTCGGGTTCGATCGCGAGCTCGGCGTCGTCGGTGGGCGCATCCAGACGCGCCACATCACCGCCGATCTCGTGACGCTGCGCTACGCCGAGCTCGGCACCGCCGAGCGCCAGGTCGGAGCGACCACCTACGGCACGAGCGTCGTCTTGCTCGACGTCGACGTGATCGCGGCGCAGGCTCGGTTGCCGCACGGGATCGAGCTGCACGGTCGCGCGGGCGTCGCGGATCGCATGCCCCTCGCACCGTTCGAGGAGACCGGATCGACGTCGCGGTCCTCCGGTGACAGCCGACTCGCACCCAGCTACTGGGTCGAGGCCCGACGCGGCTCGCTCGATGATGCGGCCCCGCCGGTCGCGCTCACGGTCGGTGGCGGCAGCTGGTTGCGGCTCGAACCCAGCGGTCATGCGGTCGACGCCGGACACCTCGTGACCGTCGCCGTGCTCGTCCGGGGCGGCCGGCTCACGCTGCGGGCCGACGGTCAGCTCGGCGCCCTGCGCCGCGTGCTCGTCGGTGCGCTCGCGCCGATGGAGCTCGCACCCGTCGGCACCCGGTCGACGATGGGGCGTGGCACCCTGCACGGCAGCTTCGCCGTCACCCGCTCGCTCGCGATCACGGGCTCGACCTGGCTCGAGCACTCCGATCGCGCGGACCCGCGCTGGGCACCGCCCCCGGTGGCCGCGACCGCGCCGACGACGCACGCGGGCGGCGAGCTCAGCGCGGTCTGGTCTTTCGAACGCGCACGGCGCTGACGTCCCCGCGTTGACGGTGCGACCGGCGGTGAATGGCCCGCAAGCCGGACGAGCCGTCGGTGCTCGAGACGGCGACCGTCCAGGCGGGCGCACCTCCGCGCTCGCGGCCGTGATGCAGCAGGGCACGCCCTCGCGCACGCGGGCCGACCGCAGCTGGCGGCGATCGACGATCGCGCGCTGCTCGCGTGGCGAGGCGACCCGCAC
>JALZOI010000083.1 GCA_030857245.1 Myxococcota bacterium | reverse complement strand
CTTCGTAGAGTGGGCGGAGCTGCGGGGCGGCCGCGAACAGCGGCGCGGTCCCTCCGTGACCGCTGGCGCCGAGCGGTCCCGATGGTCCGGCGAGCACGCCGCCCGGGCTCTGGACCGCCGCCGGGGCCGGGGCTTGCGTGGCGGGCTCGGAGGGGATCGCGGGGGGGCGCAGCGACTCGCCGCTGGTGAGGGCGTGGACGTCGAGCCCCGACGGCGGCGCGCCCGTCATGTTCGGCAGCGACTGGCGCGCCGGGGCGAGCTGCATGCGAGGCTTGGGCATCGCGCGCAGCGCCAGCATGCTGGCGATCATCGAGAGCGCCGCGCCGCCCCAGAACAGGTACATCCCGTAGCCGATCGGGACGTCGGCCTGCGTGCTCGGTCCCTGCAGGACGAGCGCGCCCGCAGCGAGCGCGCCGAGCACCGAGAGCGCGAGGCAGAGCTTCGCGAACGTCTTGCGGCGCTCGCTGCGCGCGATGACCAGCACTGCGATCATCAGGGTGCCGAGCAGCAGCAGGCCGCCGATGGCGAGCGCGCCCCAGGCGGTCATCTCGAAGCCGGCGGGCAGCGGCATCGCCTTGCAGGTGCCGTCGCCGCCCGTGTTGCACAGCTCCGCGCCGTACAGCCCGACGAAGACCTCCTGCATGCGGCGCGTCGCGCCATTGATCGTCGGGTGCCCGGCCCACCACGTCGCCGTGGCGAGGGACCCGGCGAGCAAGGCCGCCGAGATCAGCGCGGTGACCGCGCCGCCGACGCGAGACGCCATGACGACGAGGTTACCACGCAGCGAGCGCGTCGAGGGCGGCCGCCGCGGACGACGCAGTGCGAAACAGAGCGCGGACCTCGGGGCGCAGCACGCCGGTGGTGACCGAGTGATCGAGGAACGCCTCGAGGGGCGGCCAGAACCCGTCGACGTCGAGGAACACCAGCGGCTTGCGGTGGTAGCCGAGCTGCAGGCCGGTGAGCGTCTCGAAGGCTTCCTCGAGGGTGCCGAAGCCGCCGGGCGCCACCACGAACGCATCCGCGAGCTCGAACATCATCGCCTTGCGCTGGTGCATGGTCGCGACGATGTGCTGCTCGGTGAGCCCGGTATGCGCGACCTCGAAGTCCACCAGGGCCTGGGGGATCACGCCGAGCACGCGACCGCCGGCCGCGAGCGTGGCATCGGCGAGCACGCCCATCAGCCCGCGATGCGCGCCGCCATAGACGAGCGTGATGGCGCGGCGCGCGAGCTCGCGGCCGAGCGCCTCGATCGCGGCGACGTCACTCGGGCGACCTTGCGAGGACGACAGGAACACGCAGACGGAGCGCACGCCGGGACCGTAACCGATCTGCTAGCGTGCCGGGGTGTCGTCGTCGTCGCTGCAGTGGCAGCTCCGCGCGTTCTCCGAGCTCGCGCCGATCGAGCTCTACGCCATCATCGCGCTGCGCGAGCGCGTGTTCGTCGTCGAGCAGAACTGCGTCTACCAGGATGCCGACGGCGCCGATCCGTTCTCGCGCCACCTGTGGGCGCACGCCACCGGCGTCATCCACGCGTACCTCCGGATCGTGCCGCCGCGGGTGAAGTTCGAGGAGGTCAGCCTCGGTCGCGTGATCACGGCACCGGAGGCGCGAGGCACCGGGCTCGGCAAGGAGCTGATGCGGCGCGGGCTCGCGGCGGTCGGTGCTGTCCCGGTGCGCATCGGCGCACAGGCGCACCTCGAACGGTTCTACGGCGAGCTCGGGTTCGTCCGCGCCTCCGACGTCTACGACGAGGACGGCATCCCGCACATCGAGATGCTCCGCCAGCCGTGACCCCGCGTGGCTGGCCGTGCTCGTGCACGGCCTCCGGACCTGGGCAACGTGAAGTAGAGCGTTCGACCCCGCAGCTCAGGCCCGGCGCCAGCGCAACCCGCCGCCGATCACGAGCCAGACCGCGATGATCGCGAGCCCGCCGGCCTCGCGCCCGACCTCCACGGCGCCGCCCTTCTCGCTCATCTGGCTCGTGAGATCGGTGATCCCGACCGCGCCCCACGTCGACTGCACGAGGAGCACCGCCCAGGCCGCCGCGCCGAGTCCGAGGACCAGCGCGCCCAGGCCCACGCGCCGATCCCACGGGAGGGCGATCGAGACCGCCGCCGCCGCGCCGTAGATCACCATCCAGCGGACCGGGTCGGGGTCGTTGTACTGGAGCGCCACGCACACCACGAACAGCACCGCCATGACGTAGGCGAGGTATCGAAACCAGCGCGGCGCGGGAGCCATCGCAATGCACCGTAGCGCGGATTGCGCCCGCACCGCGCGCATGCTTCGATGCGCCCCTATGCGCATGATCCTCGTCGGACCGCCCGGCGCTGGCAAAGGTACTCAGGCCGCCCGGCTGGTCGAGTCGTTCCGTATCCCGCACATCTCGAGTGGCGACATGCTGCGCGCCGCGGTCAAGGAGGGCACCGCCCTCGGCCAGGAAGCCGATCGCCACATGAAGGCCGGGCAGCTGGTCCCCGACGAGGTCGTCATCGGCATGATCCTCGAACGGATCCGCCGGCCCGACTGCGCGCAGGGCTTCATGCTCGACGGCTTTCCGCGGACCCGCCCGCAGGCCGAGGCGCTCGACAACGCGATGAAGGAGGCGGGTGTCGCGCTCGATGCCGTCGTCCTGATCGAGGTGCCCGACACGCTGCTCACCGAGCGCGCGTGCGGCCGCCGGACCGATCCGGAGACCGGCACGATCTACCACCTCAAGTACAACCCGCCGCCCGCCGACATCGTCGACCGGCTGGTCCACCGCAAGGACGACACCGCCGAGGCCGTGTCCACGCGGATCGCGAAGTACCACTCCGAGACCGCGCCGATCGTGCCGTACTACGAGGAGCAGGGCATCCTGAAGCGGGTGGATGGGGTCGGGGATCGGGACACGATCACCGAGCGGCTCACCACCGTGCTGAGCCGCTGATGGCCGGCTTCGATCACAAGACGATCGACGCGAAGTGGCAGGCGTTCTGGGATCGCGAGCAGACGTTCGCGACGCCGACCGACCGCACGCGGCCCAAGTACTACGTCCTCGACATGTTCCCGTACCCCTCCGGCGACGGGCTCCACGTCGGGCATCCCAAGGGCTACACCGCGACCGACGTCGTCGCGCGCGCGAAGCGGATGATGGGCTTCAACGTGCTGCGCGTGATGGGCTGGGACAGCTTCGGGCTGCCGGCCGAGCGCCGCGCCGAGCGCACCGGCGAGCACCCCAGCGTGATCACCGCGCGCAACATCGCGACGTTCAAGAGCCAGCTCAAGAAGCTCGGGCTGTCCTACGACTGGAGCCGCGAGCTCGCGACCAGCGATCCGAAGTACTACAAGTGGACGCAGTGGATCTTCGAGGTGCTGTTCGAGCGCGGGCTCGCATACCGCGCCGAGGTCCCGGTCAACTTCTGTCCCGCGCTCGGCACCGTCCTCGCGAACGAGGAGGTCAAGGACGGCAAGTACATCGAGACCGGTGACGACGTCGAGAAGCGGCTGATGAAGCAGTGGATGCTGAAGATCACCGAGTACGCCGATCGGCTCTCGGAGGATCTCGCCGGCCTCGACTGGCCGGCCGGCACGCACACCGCGCAGTCCGAATGGATCGGCAAGTCGATCGGCGCGAACGTGGTGTTCCAGCTCGTCGGTCGCCCCGAGGCGATCACGGTGTTCACGACGCGCCCCGACACGCTGTTCGGCGGCACCTGGGTCGTGCTCGCGCCCGAGCACCCGCTCGTCGATCAGCTCACGACCCCGGCGCAGCAGGCCGCGGTCGCCGCGTACCGCGAGCAAGTCGGCAAGCGGAGCGAGCGCGATCGCACGACCGAGGCGGCGGATGCCCCGAAGACCGGCGTGGCGACCGGCGCGTTCGCGAAGAACCCGGTCACCGGCGCGGAGATCCCGATCTGGATCGCGGACTACGTGCTCGCGAGCTACGGCACCGGCGCGGTGTTCGCGTGCCCCGCGCACGACGAGCGCGATCACGCCTTCGCGACGAAGTTCGAGCTGCCGATCATCGAGGTCGTGCAGGGCGGCAGCGTCCCGGTCACCGAGGCCGCGTACACGGGCGACGGCCCGCACGTCAACAGCGCGTTCCTCGACGGCCTCGATATCGCGGCCGCGAAGGACCAGGTCATCGCGTGGCTCGAGGAGCGCAAGCTCGGCTCGAAGAGCGTGCGCTACAAGCTCCGCGACTGGCTGTTCTCGCGCCAGCGCTACTGGGGCGAGCCGTTCCCGACGTACGAGCTGGCCGACGGCACCGTCAAGCTCGTGCCGAAGGACCAGCTGCCGGTCGCGCTGCCGCAGATCGACGAGTACAAGCCGACCCGCGATGGTCAGCCGCCACTCGCGCGCGCCAAGGACTGGCTGCAGATCACCGACGCCGAGACCGGCCAGCTCGCGACGCGTGAGACCAACACGATGCCGCAGTGGGCCGGCTCGTGCTGGTACTACCTGCGCTTCCTCTCCCCGCAGCGCGATGACGTCGCGTGGGACGCCGAGGAAGAGAAGTACTGGATGCCCGTCGATCTCTACGTCGGCGGCAACGAGCACGCGGTGCTCCACCTGCTGTACGCGCGGTTCTGGCACAAGGTGCTGTTCGACGCCGGCCTGGTCTCGACGAAGGAGCCGTTCCAGCGGCTGTTCCACCAGGGCATGATCCACAAGGCGTCGTTCCGCGAGCCCGGCGGCAAGTACCACTCGTACGACGAGGTCGAGGAGCGCGAGGGCAAGGGCATCGATCCCGCGAACAGCAACCTCGGCACGATCTCGTCGGTGCCCTGGTACCTCAAGGGCACGGACACGCGGCTCGAGACCAAGCTCGATAAGATGTCGAAGAGCCGCTACAACGTCGTCAATCCCGACGACATGGGAGCGGAGTACGGCGCCGATGCGATGCGCATGTACGAGCTGTTCATGGGCCCGCTCGAGGATGGCGTCGAGTGGGAGACCTCGGGGGTCGCCGGCACGCGCCGCTTCCTCGATCGCGTGTGGCGGCTGCTCGTCGTCCCCGCGGACGTCACCGACGGCGCCGCGGTCGATACGCTCCATACGAAAGTCAGCGCGGACGCGCCGCCCACGAACAAGGAGCTCGAGCGCACGCTGCACGCCGCGATCAAGAAGGTCACCTCGGCGGTCACCGATCTGCGCTTCAACACCGCCATCGCCGAGATGATGGTGTTCGTCAACGAGGCGACGAAGGCGCCGGCGATCCCGCGCGCGTGGTTCGAGATGTTCGTGAAGGTGCTCTCGCCGTTCGCGCCGCACCTCGCGGAGGAGATCTGGCAGCGGCTCGGTCACCAGGCGTCGATCGCGTACGAGCCGTGGCCCGCCCACGACGAGGCGAAGCTGGCGAAGGACACCATGCTGATCGCCGTCCAGGTCGGCGGCAAGCTGCGCGGCCAGATCGAGGTCGCGCCGGATGCCACGCAGGAGACGATCCTGGCGGCGGCGAAGACCGACGAGAAGGTGCTCCCCTTCCTCGCCGACAAGGCGATCAAGAAGGAGATCTACGTGAAGGGCCGGCTCGTCAACTTCGTCGTCTGACGCGCCTCGCTCGATCGATCGCGCGCGCGCTCAGGCCGACGCGCGGGTGACGCGCTCGACAGCCTTCTCCGCGAGCTGCTTGCCCGAGCGTGCGGTCTCGCGAGCCGTCGTGATCGTCTCGGTCAGCGCGCGCTCGGCACCCTTGAGGGCATTGGCGCTCGCGTCGTCGACCTTCTCGACGAGCTTGCGCGCGAACCGCAGCGAGCCGGCCGCGAGCTTCTCGGCGAGCTCGAGTCCGCCCTCGAGCGCGCTCCGCAGCTCGACGCGCGCGTCGTGCAGCACAGCGATCGCCGTCGCCTGACCGCGCTCGGCGAAATCGAGCGCGACGTGAACGACCCGCGGGCCCTCCGCGTGCTTGAGCGAGCTGGGCTTCGTATCGGTGGTCTCGGTCTTCGGCTGCAGCGTGGCCATGGTGGTCTCCTTGGTGTGGAGGTCCACCTTAAGACGCACCGCGTCAGACACCAGCATCCCCCGCTAACAGGCTCTGACGCAGAGCGTCAATATCCCATAAAGGTGAGTGATCAAAGCGGGTTGGCGGCACGCTCGTAGACCATCAGTCCCTGGTAGTTGACGTCCGCGCCACTCGCCGCGAGCCCCACGGTCCCAGCCGGCAGCACCGCGGTTGCGGTCGACTGCAGGGCTGCCCCGCTGGTGAGCGCCACGCGACAGCGCACGTTCGTGCCGCCGCTGGCGTCGCGGACCACGGTCGCGCGCAGCCCGTAGCCCCCGCCGAACGCGACCTGCGCCTGACTGGGCGCGCCGCTCGCGCCGATGATCGACAGCTGCGTCTGGGTCGCGGTACCCGACAGCTCGCAGCCGAGATCGGTGCTCGCGGGCGCGACGTTCGTCCGCAACCAGAGCGTCACCGACGCCGACGCGGCGCTGGGTATGACGGTGAACCGCGCATCGTACTGGGTGACCTGCGGTCCTTCGAAGCTCTCGCCCGCCACGATCGTGCCACCGCCGCGGACGTAGAGCCCGCCGGTCTCGTACAGCGTCCACGCACTCTCATCGCCCGCCCGCGGGGTCCACAGCTCGACGTTGATCGAGGGGTTGAGGAACAGGTGCAGGCAGCGCACCTCATCGGGCGACGACGGTTCCGGATCGCACGCGTCGGCGATGGCGTCCCCGTCGGTGTCGGCGTGGGAGGTCTCGAGCTCCAGGGGGCAGGGGTCCACGGCGTTCGCCGCGCCGTCGCCGTCGTGGTCGCCCGCCGCCTCCGCGACACCGACGATGCACGCGTCCTCGAAATCGAAGATGCCGTCGCGATCACGGTCGGGCGGTGGCGGCCCCGCGTCGGCGAGATCTGGATCGACGCCCTCGGTGGGCGCGAGGGAGAACGCCGCGTTGCAGCCGGCGGCGATCACGAGCGTGACGACGGCGTGGCTACGGGACATCGTCCCTCTCGTAGACCGTGAGCGAATGCAGCACGACGTTCGCGTCCTGGACGCTGAACGCGAGGCGACCCTCGGGTAGCGGCAGCGATGCCAGCAGCGTCGTCGTGACGGCGAAGTCGGCGCTGCTGACGACGACCGCGCGGCAGCCGACGAGCGACCCACCACCGGCGGACGCAGGCGCGATCGCCGTCACGAGCTTGAAGTGGGTGTTCTCGAGCATGGCAGGCAGATCGGCCTGCCGCTTGGCGTCAGGTGTGCTCAGCACGAGCATGAGCGTCGCGGGAATCCGGCCCGCCGTCACGAGCGAGCAGGCGACCTCGCCGTCCGCGGGGAGCGGCCCCGCGCGCACGATGACGCTGAACCGCGAGAAGTCGGGCACCTTGCCGACGTACGAGCCACGCACGTCGTACGCAGTCACGACCGCCGCCTCGAACGGCCAATCGGCGACGATGCTGCTCGACCCGCCAAGCGCCCGGAGCTCGCCGGGACCCGTCGTGCGCCACGTCTCGGCGGGGCCGCGCTGCTTCCACATCGCATGGTTGAGATCCGGGTCGCGGAACGCCATCACGCAGCGCACGCGGTCGCCGGTCACGGGGGTGGGATCGCAGGCATCGCCGATGCCGTCGCCATCAGCGTCGGTGGTGCCGAGATCGAACGGACACGGGTCGTCGCGGTTCGCGAGGCCATCGCCGTCGCTATCCACCAGGCCGTCGGCAGCCGGCGCGATGCACGGATCGCTGATGTCCTTGAGGTCGTCGCGATCGAGATCGACGCGCGGATCGCCGTCGATGAGGTACGCATCGTCCGGCGCGACCGTCGCGGTCTCCGCGATCCCGAACACGGCGTTGCAGCCGCCGGCGGAGAGCGCCAGGACCACCGCGGCCGGCAGCGCCGCCCCCGCGAGGTGCGAGCTACGGGACATCGTCACGCTCGTAGATCGACAGCCCCACGATCCGGATCGCGACGCCGTCGACCTCGAAGCTCACGCGCCCGGGCGGCAGCGACACCTCGGCGTTGATCTGCGCCGCCGCGCTGGTGACGCCGGTGAGCTGCGCGAAGCAGACGAGGTTGCGCGTCCCCGTCGGCGCGCCCGGCAAGAGGCCGACGAACAGATGCACGGCCGCGCCCGCCAGGGGCGCGGTCACGACGGTCGACGCGGTGACCGCGTTCGAGCGCACCTCGAGCAACGTCGAGCCGACATCCGCGAGCGAGCGGAGGCTGCAACCAACATCGGTGGGCGACGCGACGGGGCCGGCGCGTACCAGCAGGGCGAAGCTGCCGCCGGGCTGGCGTGCTCGGTCCCGACCACGCCACGCACGACGTACGTGGTCACCGCCGGGCCCTCGAAGGGCCAGTCCGCGACGATGCCGCTCGACCCGGAGCCGGTGAGCTGCGACGGCTGCGTCGTGATCCAGGTCGCGACCGGGCTGCGCGGCTTCCACATGGCGAAGTTCAGATCCGGATCGCGAAACGCCATGACGCAGCGCACCCGATCGCCCGCGAGGTCGCTCGGATCGCACGCATCGGGCACCCCGTCGCGGTCCGCGTCCCCGCCGTGCGCGGCGTCGAACGGGCAGCCGTCGTCGCGATTCGCGATGCCGTCGCGATCGCTATCGACCAGGCCATCCGCGGCGGGTGCGATGCAGGTGTCGCTGATGTCCTTGATGTCGTCGCGATCGAGATCGACGCGGGGATCTCCGTCGATCATGACGGCGTCGCCGGGAACGCTGATCGCGGTGTCGCCGAGCCCGAACACCGCGTTGCAGCCCCCGGTGAGGAGCGACGCGACGAGCACCGCGCATGATCTCGCGCTAGAACGGCGGGGCATCGTCCCGGCTGTAGCTGACGAAGCCCTCGAGGCGCGCGGTCACGGCGGCGGCCGCGAAGCCGAACGTCCCCTCGACGAGCGGCACGTTCGACGTGGTCGCCACGCTGCCGCCGCCGATCGTGACCCGGCACAGCACGGTGTTGCCGGTGCCGGCCTGGACCGTGGCGCGCAAGCGGAACATGCCGCCGGCGGCGCCGTTGGGCAGCGGCCGCACGCCGGTGCGCTCGGGCCCGCGAAACACGACCACGCTGCCGGTGCCATCGATCCCGCAGGCCACGTCGTCGTCGGAGGGTGCCGCGCCGGCGCGCAGCCACAGCTTGACGTACGAGCTGGCGTCCGCGGTCGCGAAGCTCGCAGTGCCGATCAGCTCGTACGTCGTCGATCGGTGTTCGCTCGCCGGGAAGATCGACACCATCGACACCGCGGTCGCGCCGGTCGGGTCCGTCGCGAGCGGTGGGCCGAGCGTCCAGCCGACTTCGCCGGCGCGCGGCGCGAGGTAGCCCTCGGTGATGACCGGATCGACGAACGCGGTCACGCACCGCTGGACGTCGGCGCCGCTCGTCGCGGGGAACGGATCGCAGCTCTCGGGAACGCCGTCGCCATCGGCATCGCCGAGGTGCGGCGCCGCGTCGAACGGGCACGGGTCGGTGGCGTTGGGGAGGGCGTCGCCGTCGAGGTCGCCGCGGCCATCGGCCTCGGTGGCCTGGCACTCGTCATCGAGGTCGGCGATGCCGTCGCCGTCCAGATCGGGCGCCTCGCCCTCACCCCCGCCGCACCCGGCGAGGCCGCCGGCGATGATCCCAGCGATCACCACGCGGCCGAGCGCCGCGCGATGGAGGAGCCGATGTCCAGGCCGCGAGCGCACGAGCCAGGGTATCACGCGCTAGGGTGCCTCCAATGGAGCGTGAGTTCATCCCTGTCAACGTCGCGGTGCTCACCGTCTCGGATACCCGGACGGTCGACACCGACACCTCGGGCACGCTGATCGTGGACCGGCTCACCGAGGTCGGGCACTGCATCGTCGCGCGCGAGATCGTCACCGACTCGGAGCTCCTGATCCGCGCGAAGCTGGCGACCTGGATCGCGGACCCCGGCGTCGACGTGGTGATCGCCACGGGGGGCACGGGCGTCACGCCGCGCGACGTCACCCCCGAGGCCCTCGCTCCCCTCGTGACCAAGGCCATCCCGGGGTTCGGCGAGCTGTTCCGCTGGCTCTCGTTCGACGAGATCGGCGCGTCGACGATCCAGAGCCGCGCCGAGGGGGCGCTGTGTGGGCAGACCTACGTGTTCCTGCTGCCGGGCTCGAACGGCGGCGTTCGCACAGGTCTCGAGAAGATCTTGATCCCGCAGCTCGACCACCGTGTGCGCCCCTGCAACTTCGTCATGCTGCTGCCGCGGATCCGCGGCGAACGACCCGACTGAGGCCGGCATCGATTTCTGTCGGCGCGCAGGCGCCGATGGAAATCACCTTGGGGCGAAGGAGTCCCTTCAGGGATGACGGAACGCGGCACTCACGTTGGCCGCGCGCGTCTGACACGCCCGCACGTCGACCGAGAGGCAGAAGCGGGCGGAAGCAGGGGGCTGCGTGACGGAGTGGCGCAGGTAGTTGCAATACCATTGCGTCTATGGCGATGACCGGCGCGCGCCTGAAATCACAGGCGCTGTCCGCGGCACGCAGTGACATCTCAGGTTGTGGCGGAGGAGAGGTCGTACCTTCGACCACCACCGCAACACACGCACGCACCCGTGAGGTAGTTAGACTTACGAATCATTGTCCCGGGGTGGCTCCGGTGGTTGGCGGTCGGCCCGCGCACGCCGTCACTGGCGCGCACTGACAGGCGTCGTCGTGGGGGTTGCACAACATGTGTACGGGGTGCTGGCACTGCCGGTGAACAACGCGAACGCCATGAAGACAAGCCGGCGTGTCCTTCGTGGAGCCCTCGTCCTCGCCCTCGCCACCGCGGCCTGCCAGCAAGGAGGTGCACCCGGCGGTGGCAATGACGATGATCCGGCGCGCCTGCCCGATGACATCGCCGATGCGCTGGCCGCGCTGCCCGAGGCGTCGGCGCTGATGCAGACGGCGGACGGCGTGCCGACG
Source organism: Myxococcota bacterium (assembly GCA_030857245.1). GTDB lineage: Bacteria > Myxococcota_A > Polyangia > Haliangiales > Haliangiaceae > JABFXX01. Next base: position 5,752 of record JALZOI010000083.1, on the reverse strand, counting down.
TACATCGTCGGCGAGCTCGCGAAGGTCGGCGACCTGCAGATCGACGACGCCGTGGTCGCCGACGCCGTGCTGCGCCCGAAGCTGCTCCCGGTGCTCAAGGCCTTCCGGCTCGGCGCGGACGATCTCGCGCTCCGGAAGCTGAGCGTCGACGACGACGGCCATCGCCACTTCCGCTACGTGCAGCAGCACGCCGGCCTCGAGGTCGTCGGCGGTGACCTCGTCGTGCACGTCGATCTCAAGGGCGCCGTGTACGCGGTCAACGGTACCGCGCGCGGGGACATCGCCCCGGAGCTCGGGGCGACGCCGATCGCCGAGGCGCAGGCGCGCGCTCGCATCCAGAGCGACAGCCGGTTCGGTGGCCTCGCGGTCACCGGCACGCGCGTCGTGTACATCGAGACGATCGAGGGCGCGATCTACAAGGCATACGAGTCGATCGTCGAGGGTCAGCGCGGCGTCGACCCGGCGCGCGACAAGGTCTACGTCGACCTCGACTCCGGTGACATCGTCGCCGTCTATCCGCAGATCCACTTCGCGGAGAACCGCCGCGTTCACACCGCGAACAACGGGACCACGCTGCCCGGCACGCTGCGCCGCTCCGAAGGCCAGGCCGCGACCACCGATCTCGACGTCAACGCCGCCTACGACAACACCGGCGCCGCGTACGAGGCGTACCGCAACTTCTGGAACCGCGACTCGTACGACAACGCGGGCGCGGCGCTGATCAGCACCGTCCACTACTCGAGCAACTACTGCAACGCGTTCTGGGATGGCTCGCAGATGGTGTACGGCGACGGCAACGCCTCGCAGAACTGCGGGCCCCTCGCGCGCTCGCTCGACGTCTCCGCTCACGAGCTCACGCACGCGGTGACCGCGAACGAGTCGAACCTGGTCTACAGCGGCGAGCCCGGCGGCATGAACGAGGCGATGTCGGACATCTTCGGCGCGTTCGTCGAGGCCTGGGTCGATGGCGGCAAGACCGGCACGCTCACGGTGAGCAACGACACGTGGCTCGTCGGCGAGGACGTCCTGTCGCCCGCACTGCGGTTCATGTGTGATCCGGTCGCCGACGGCGCCTCGAAGGATCTGTGGACGAGCACGGTCGGCAACGTCGACGTCCACTACAGCTCGGGCATCGGCAACCTGGCGTTCTGCCTGCTGACGAAGGGCGGCACGCACCCGCGCGGCAAGACCACGGTCAACGTGCCGGCGCTCGGCATGGCCAAGGCGATCCGCATCTTCTACAAGGCGCAGGTCGACATCCTGACCTCGACGTCCAAGTACGCGACGGTCCGCACGGCCACCGAGCAGGCGGCAACCGCGCTCGGCTACGACACCGCGACCAAGGATGCGGTCGGCTGCGCCTGGGCCGCGGTCGGCGTCGGCACCGCGCCGGCCGCGTGTGGCGGCACCACGCCCCCGCCGCCGCCGCCCGAGGGCATCCTGACCAACGGCACGCCGGTCACCGGGATCAGCGGCGGCGCGGGCAGCGACAAGTTCTGGACGCTCGCCGTCCCTGCGGGCCAGACCACGCTGACGATCTCGATCGCCGGCGGTACCGGTGACTCCGACCTCTACGTTCAGCTCGGCTCGCAGCCGACGACCACGGCGTACCTGTGCCGGCCGTACAAGGCTGGCAACGCGGAGACCTGCACGTTCACGCCGCCGACCGCCGGCACGTATCACGTGATGGTGCGCGGCTACTCGGCGTACTCGGGCGTCACCCTGACCGGCACGTACAGCGCGAGCGGTGGCGGCACCGGCGACCCGTACCTCACCAACAGCACCGCCGTGAGCAACCTCGGCGGCGCCGCGGGCAGCGCGACGTACTACCGCGTGGCGACGCCCGCCGGCCGCACCCTCAGCGTGCGGATCAGCGGCGGCTCCGGCGACGCGGATCTCTACACCCGCTTCGGCGCGCGCCCGACGACCTCGACGTACAGCTGCCGGCCGTACCTCAGTGGCAGCACCGAGACCTGCTCGCAGTCGAACACGCAGGCCGGCGACTACTACGTCATGGTGCGCGGCTACAGCGCGTACGCGGGGCTGATGCTGATCGCCAGCTACTGACCGCGCCGCGCGCTCCCCGAGCGGGCGAGCTCAGGGCAGCGTCGCCACGCACTCGGTGAGCACGAGGTCCGCGGGCGCGCTGCCCTTGACGACGCCCTCGAGCAGCACCGGGTCGCCGCCGCCAAGCTCCGGCGGCGCGACCGCCGAGAAGCACTTGATCGCGAGCTTGCCGTCCTTGGCGTCGGAGGCGCCGACCGAGTACGTCGTCGTCTTGCCGGCGACGATGGTGCCGGCGTTCGCGAACACGTTGAAGCCGCTGATCCGCACGCGCTGCTCGTGGACCGACGCTCGGTCCTTCGCGAACGCCTCGCGGAGCGCGGCCACCGTGTACTGCTTCGGCTCGACGGGGCAGGGCACCTCACCGGCGGGCTTGCCCTCCTGCTCGGCGACGCACGGGCCGGCGGCATCGGCGCGGCGGATGAACGTGGCCGTCCCCGGGCACTTGATCGTGACGTACGCCGTGGCGGCGCCCGGCGTCGACGAGCTGGCGCGGCACGAGCCGTCCGCCATCGGGGTGACGGCCCACGCGAGCGGCGGCAGCACCTCGCCCTGCGGCAGCGGACACGCGGTCTTCGCGCCGAGGCACGGCCCACCCTTGCAGTCGATCGGCGCGACCGCGCAGGTGCGATCGGCGAGCTCGACGACGCGCGCGTTGCTGCCGGGGAGCGTGCCGGCCGGGCAGGCGATCGCGCGCGGCGCCGGCGGATCGCAGGCGACGTCCGGCGGGCAGCCCTCGTGCTTGCTCGCGAGGCACGCGCCGTTGGACTCGTTGACGTTCCACTCCGCGACGAACGCCGCGCTCGAGGGCTGCGTGACGACGGCGGCCGAGCCCGAGCCGGCGCCGCTGCCTGCCGCTTCGTGTGACGGTTGCTTCTTCGAGCACCCGGCGACGAGCAGGACGAACGGCAGGACGAGCGAGCGGAGAGCGGCCATCCCACACAGTAGATCAAACCGGCCACCGCCGCCGCGTCCGGTGCCAGGACCAGCCGTCGCGACCCTCGACCGTGTGCCGGCGCCTGAGGTACCGTCGAGGCGATGAGCTCGCTCGAACAGGCGTTGCAGCGCGCGCTGGCGGTCCGGATCAACCTCCAGATCAGCCTGTCGCAGCTGCCGATCGTCGAGGAGTGGATGGACATCCACCTCGATCGCTGGCTCGAGCACAACCCGACGCCTCCCGACATGCCGGACGGCGAGGGCATCACCTTCCTCGCGATGATCGGCAGCGATCTACGCCGGATCTGGTGGGGCGCGTGGGGCGATCCGCGCGGCTTCGTGCCGAAGCTGGCGGACTACTTCAAGCTCTGCAACATCGCCAAGAGCGACGCCGCCGTGCTTGACCAGGTCGGCGAGCACCTCGAGCCGCGGCTCGTCGGCTCGTGGATCGGCGTGTGGGGCGGCAAGGTCACCACCGGCTGGCACTTCTGGGATCCGCACCCGTGGTCCAAGGTCGAGGCGATGTTCGGGACCCACGAGGCGAAGTACCAGATCAAGAAGTGGGTCGAGGATCACCGGATCGAGCGGGTCGAGCGCTTCACCCAGGCGATCGGCGACAACTCGTTCAGCGAGGTCGAGCTCGCGATCCCCGGGGACACCGTCGAGCAGCAGGTCACGACGCTCTCGCAGGCGTTCCAGCACTTCACCGGCGCACCCCTGGAGCGCTCGCTCGAGGATCGGTTCCGCGCGATCACCCAGCCGCAGTTCGCGCTCGCGCTCCGCATGCGCGGCGGCCAGGTCACGCGCGTCGGCGCGCTCGCGCCGGGCGTGGCGATGGCCGACATCGAGCACGTCTGCACGGACGCCAAGGTCCCCGCCGATCCGAAGCTCGGCAAGCTCGTGAGCGCCCTCGGCGAGGGCATCGCGCGGATCGAGTATGGCCGCGCCGGTGATCGCGCCGGCGTCGACATCTACCTCGAGCCCAGCGAGCCGGCGGCGCGCACCGACCAGGCTGCGCCGACGACGCAAGCGAACTAGTGCGCGCGCACTACCTGCTCGCGAGTGACGACGCGCTGATCGCGCAGTGCGAGGTCGACCGCTATCGCGCGTCGGGTCCGGGCGGCCAGCATCGCAACAAGACCGAGAGCGCCGTGCGGTTGCGCCACAAGCTCACCGGGGTCAGCGCGATCGGCGAGGACAGCCGCTCGCAGTCCGAGAACAAGCTCCACGCGGTGCGACGGCTGCGCTCCGCGATCGCGCTCGGCGTGCGCGAGCCGGTGGCGCTCGAGGGCTTCGTGCCGTCGCCGCGGCTCGCCGCGCTGGTGGCCGCGGGGACCGCGCCGCTCGGCGCGAAGACCAAGCTGACCGGCGCGTACTGGGCGGGGATGGCGGAGCTCCTCGATCTGCTGGTCGCCGGCGAGCTCGAGATCGCGACGACGGCGCAGCGGCTCGGCATCACGACCGGCGCGCTGTCGAAGCTGCTGCTCCACGACGAGCAGGTCGGCCGCGTCGTCAACGACCTCCGGCGCGCGCGCAACCTGCGCCCGTTGCGCTGAGGCTTACTTCGCCTTCTGCTTGCGGAGCGCGCGCAGCGCGCGGGGCGGGATCATGGCGCGCAACGTCATCCCGCCGGGGACCGCACTGCCATCGAGCCACATCAGCCCGGCCTTGCGGAAGTCGAGGGCCTCCCCGTGACGGGTGTCGCCGAAGGCGAGCCACGCGACGAGCTCGGTGAGCCAGGGTTCGTGGCCGACGACGGCGGTCGTCTCGTTGCGCTCGGCGATCAGCGCGAGCAGCTCGGACTTCGGCGAGCGCGTCAGCAGCTCGGTCACGAGCGGCGGCGCCTCGCACAGCGGCCCGAGCAGCTCGGCCGTCCGTGCGGCGCGCGCCCACGGGCTCGTGAGCACGCGATCGATCTCGACGCCGATCCGGCGCAGTCCCTTGACGACCTGGCGCAGCTTGCGCTCGCCGTCGTCCGTCAGCTCGCGGGTGGCATCGTCCTGACCAGGCGCCGCCTCCTCGGCGATCGCGTGGCGGATGACGAAGAGCTGCATGCGCACAATCTACCCCGCGGTCCTCGATCCGCCGACCGCGCGCGGGGGCCGGAGCGATCAAGAAGTGATCAAACAGCGTGGGGCATCATGGTGCGCCCGCGGGCCCGGCGTGCTTGCGTGTCGCCGTGGGACAGCAGCCGCTCGGCGGGCGGGACAGCCGGGGCCCGCGGCGTGGCGTGGTAGAGACAACGCCATGGCGAAGGATCTCCTGTGGCAGCTCGGCCAGCAGTATGCGGGCGTGCCGCTCGACCCGGCGGACTGCGATCCCGATCCGATCGTGGAGGTCCGGCGCTGGCTGCAGGCGGCGGTCGCCGCACCGCTGCCCACGCCGAACGCGATGACGCTCGCGACCGTGGACGAGCGCGGCCGGCCCGCGGCGCGCATCGTGCTCCTCAAGGAGATCGATGACCGCGGGTTCACGTTCTTCACCAGCTACCAGAGCCGCAAGGGCCGCGATCTGACGACGCATCCGTTCGCCGCGCTCGTGCTGTTCTGGGAGCCGATGCATCGCCAGATCCGCATCGAGGGCGCTGTCGAGAAGGTGACGCCCGAGGAGAGCGACGCCTACTTCGCGGCGCGGCCGCGCGGCAGCCAGCTCGGCGCGATCGCCTCGCCGCAGTCGCAGCCGATCGCGACCCGCGCGGATCTCGAAGCGCTCGTCACCGCGACCGCCGCGGCCCTCGGCGACACCGCGGCGC
>JALZOI010000570.1 GCA_030857245.1 Myxococcota bacterium | reverse complement strand
GCCGGCGAGCTCGCCGGCTGCGAGCTGCGCCCGGCCGAGCAGGATCTTCGTCGCGGGTCCGGGTGCTCGCTTCGCCGCCTCGGCCGCGAACGTCCGCGCCCCCTGCGCGTCGCCCTGCGCGAGCGCGATGTCGGTGAGCCGCAGCGCCGGGCCCGCATCGCTGCTCTCCGCGAGCGCCCGCCCGAGCGCGCTCCTCGCCGCCGCGGGTAGCCCCAGTGCCCAGTACCGATCCCCAAGCTCGAGCAGCACGGACCCCATCGCCCGCGACGATACAGCAACTCGCGCGCCGGATCTGACTCCGGCGCGATCAGCGACGGGGGCGGCCACCCGACGCGATCAGCGACGGGGCGGGCCACCCGACGCGATCAGCGACGGGGCGGGAAGTCCGCGAGCTTGGTGCGGCGGTCCTCGAGGTGCTTCTCGAGCGCCTCGAGCTGCTCGGTGATCCCGTGCGCATCGCCGCGGTACGCCTGCGACTGCTCCCGCAGGGCGGCGGCGGCCTTCGCCAGGCTCTCGAGATCGTGCTGCGCGCGCGACCGTACCTCGTCGTGCATGTCCTTGAACGATGTGTAGAAGTCCTGGAGCATGTCGCCGCGTCGCAGGGGGGTGACGACGCCGAGCCGACCGTCCGCCATCCGGTCGAAGTACATCGAGACCTTGAACAGCGGCCCCGCGACCTTGTGGGTCATGATCACGAGGTAGAGCGACAGGATGATCACGAGGCCGATGCCGACACCCACCATCTTGTAGACGAGCGCCTGATCCTCGGACTCGAGGTCGTTCGCGATCTGCGCCTGGAACTGGTCCTGCGTCCCATCGGCCTGGGTGAGTGCCTGGAGATCCTTCTCGATCGACTCCGACGCCGCGCGTCGCTGCTGGTAGATCATGAAGCCGAGCGCGCCCGCGATCACCCCCGACAGCACGGTGACCACGAGCACGTAGCGAAGCTGCAGCCTCTTGTCGAGCAGGTAGTTCGACAGCTTGCGCTTGTGCCGCGCCCCCGGAGGTTGCGCCAGCGGCGGGAACGGGGGGCCGGCGGGCAGCTTACTCAACCGACTTCTCCTTCCGCGCGACGATCTCGCGCAGCTCGCCCACCGTCGAGTGCTCGCCGATGCCGGCGGCCTCGGCAGCAGCGATCACGGCCTTGATGCGCTCGATGTCGTCCTTCTCCATCCGCACGATGCCCTCGTGGGCATGCTTGAAGTGCTCGTAGAAGTCGACGAGCTGGTCGCCCTTGCGGAGGTTGTAGACCTTGTCGAACCGGCCGTTGCGCATCTTGCCGAGGTAGAGGCCGACCTTGAACAGCGGTCCCGCCACCCGGTGCGTCATCTTGATGCCGTACGCGGCGAGGCCGAGCACGAGCAAGAGGCCGGTCGCGATCAGCACGAGCAGGATCCGCAGGCGGCCGCGCTCGAGCTGGCGCAGCTTGCCGGTGAGCCGGAGCTCGCACGTCCAGTGCGCGACGATCTTCGTACCGAGATCGGGCGGGATGAGCTGCGTCGTGGACGCGGACGGCATCATCTTGATCGAGCTCTCGTCCATCTCAATCGTCGCGCGGCGCGGCGGCTCGTCGGCGCTGCCGGCACCGCTGCCGGCACCGCTGCCGGCACCACTGCCGGCACCGATGGCAGGCGTGGGAGCGGTCGGCTCCACGGTCGCCGCTGCGCGCGTCGGCGTTGCCGTGCCGGGCTCCGGCTCATCGAGCTTCATCGGCACCGGCGGCAGCGGCTCCTCGTCGCTGATCGCCGGGATCTTCGGGCACGGCGTGCCGCGGACGCTGGTCGCGCTGACCTCGGTGGTCTCGTTGGCGACCTTCATCACCCAGAGGCCGAGACCGATCATCAGCGCGGACGACAGCCCGACCATGAACAGGGTGAAGCGGAGCTGGTACCGCTTGTTGATCAGTAAGTTCTTCCAGCTGCGCTTGTACTGCTGCGCCGGCGCGGGAGTCGGAGTGTGATCGCGACGGTTCATCTATTGACCGACCTTCGATTTGATCGTCGGGACAATCTTCTTCGCGATCAAGTCTTCGATGACGGCGGACACACAATCCTCGCTGGCGAGGTCGATATCGCGCTGCGACCCACTGGCTTGCACCTTCGCGCCGCCATTCAGGAAGCCGAACACGCTCTTGTCCGGGAAACTCGCGAGCAACATGCTGATCTTACACGTAATGGTCGACGACGAGCCGGCTTTTTCGATCTTGAGCTCGTTGAGGGTGCCGTCGACGTAGAACCCCTGGAAGCCCTTCGCGGCGAGCGCCTGCTTGTTCGGCACGCCGCCCCCGGCCCAGCTCTGCGCCATGTTCGAGGCCACGCGCGACAGCGTCTTGCCCGACACCGAGACCATCATCGTGCGGAACTTCGGGTCGCTGGGGCTCCCCGTCTTGCTCGACATCGGGCCGACGTTCACATAGATCGAGCCGCCACCACCGCTCGGGGGTGGGGTAGGCGCGCTGCCGACACCGATCTTCTCGAGCGCCTTCTCGGCCTGCACCTTCACGAACTCGCTCGGGTCGTTCGCCGCCGCGTTCTGCAGCGCCGACACCGCCAGCTTCTTGATGTTCGGCTTGACGCTCCCCGTCACGAGCGTGCCGAGCCCGACCGCCGCGGCGCTGCGCACGTTCTTGCTGCTCTCGTTGTCGAAGCTGACGCGCTTCGCGAGCGCGAGGATCGCGCGCCCGTCGCCGAGCTTGTTGAGGTTGAGCGCGGCCGACAGCCGCACCTTGTCGGAGCGGTCGTCGAGCTGGCCGATCAGCGCATCGACGTTGTCCGCGTGCGCGGGCCCCACCAGCAGCACGAGCACGGCGACGGTGATCGCGGCCACCTGACGGGTCGCCGCGCGACCGAACCCCTCTGTGCGTACGCGCTGCTTGATCATGCCCGGTGGTCAGACGCGCCGCGAAGCGGACGCTTCAACCCCAGGCTCTACGCTACAGAAAATCAGTGACTGCTTGCAAGGTACACACGGGCCAGCTCGACATAGTGTTGCGCGCCGACCTCGATCTGCTCGCGTTCCTTGTCGCTGACCGGCCGTTTCACCTTCGCCGGCGAACCGATCACGAGGCTGCCCGGTGGGATAACCGTACCTGGTGTCACGAGTGCACCTGCACCGACCAGGCTGCCGCGACCGATCGTGACGCCGTCGAGCAGGATCGAGCCCATGCCGATCAGGCAGCGATCCTCGACGACGCACGCGTGGATGATCGCGCCATGGCCGATCGTGCAGTCACTGCCGATCGTGGTGCCGAACCTGCCCGAGGTGACGTGCACGACGGTGCCGTCCTGCACGCTGGTGCGCGCGCCGATGCGGATCGGCATCACGTCACCGCGCACCGTCGTCGCGTACCAGATCGACGAGTGCTCGCCGATCTCGACGTCGCCGATCACCGCCGCGGTCTCGGCGACGAACACGCCGGCGCCGAGCACCGGGGTCTTGCCCGCGAACGTGCGCAGCGTCCCCATCACTTGACGCGCCGCGCGGCCTGCTCGGCCGCGGCGTAGAGCTCGTCGAGGATGGCGTCGGCGTCCTCCGAGCTCGGGACGACGGGCGCCGCGTACTGCACGATGCCGCGGCAGTCGATCACCATGAACTGGATCCGATCGCCGTCACCGATCGCGAAGTGCTCGTAGGTCTCGGCATCGGCGACGAGCAGCGGCACGTCGAGGCCGCGCTGGTAGGGCTTCAACGCCTCGAGGTTGTCCTCGATCGATCGCCGCGAGCGCAGGTCGCCGGCGGTCGCCGCGGCCACCGCGATCGGCATCCCCTTCGAGTTGTCGCGGCTCCACCGCGCGACCTTGCCGAACACGGCCTCGCAGCCAACGCAGGTGGTCGGGTACCAGCCGATGATGGTCGTCGCGCGGCGGGTGACCGAGAGGTCGACGGTCGAGCGATCGTCGAGGCGGACCAGCTGGGTGACCGGCGCGGGCTGGTTGCCGAACCGGCGCCGCAGCACCTCGTCCCGGGACAGCAGGCGGGCCTTCACCGACACGACCTGCGCGCCGGTGCGGCGGACGTCGAGCCTGACGTGGTCGCCGGGCTCGCGCGCCTGGATCATGCTGACGAGGCCATCGCAGTTCGCGACCGGCTTGGCATCGAGGGTGACGAACACGTCGCCGGAGCGCAGCCCGGCTGCCTCCGCCCCGCTGTCCTTGGTGATCGTCGTGACCATGCACGGCCCGACCCCGCGCGCGCCGCCGATGTCATCCATCTGGACACCGAGGAAGGCGGGGTTACTCGACTTCGCGGTCGCGGTGGTGGAGAGCGCAGCCACGGCCACGATCAATAGAAGGAACCCGGGCCAGCGCACGGCGAGAGACTAGCGAAGCACCTCCAGGAGAGCCAGATCGTTCCGTGGTCGGGTGGGCTCCGATGTAGGACAAGGTGAGATTTTTGACTCCATCACCCGCCGCACTCGATCATTATCGGAGTGAAACGCCGCGAACCGCTCCCCGACCTGGCTCACGTGCTCGAAGACAGTCGCCCGCACCTCCGAGGCACGCCGGCGGTGCCCCTCCATACCAGCGCCGAGAAGCGCATCCATACGCGGTTCGATAAGGCCTTCGTCGTCGTGATCGGCAGCGAGCTCTACGGCGACTCCAACGCGATCGCGCGCAACGTCTCGGCGGGCGGCATCCTCGTCGAGATGAGCTACGCCCCGCCGCTCGGCACGGTGGTCACGGTCCACTTCCAGCACATCCGCAGCGAGGACGAGATCGACGAGATCGTCGTACGGGCGGAGGTCAAGCATCACCACTACCTGAACTTCACCGGCTCCGGCGAGGCGGCGTCGACGCGGGCCATCGGCATGCGGTTCCTCGAGTTCGTCGATCCCGGCGACCGGATCGATCCGAAGTGCCTGCACTGACGGAATCTCCGCGCGGGGGTGCGCGTTCGATCTCCATGCGTCCTCGACGAGCCACGAGCTTGCGCACGCGCGCGCGATTGGCTAAAGCGTGCGGGATGCGCGCCGTGCTCGTGGTCCTGTTGCTGGCGACGACGACCGTGGTCGCCGCCGCCCCCGACCCGAAGCCCCGACGCGACCGCAAGGCGGAGCCCGCCGGCGCGCGGCCGGAGGCGCCCCAGCCCGCGAA
>JALZOI010000569.1 GCA_030857245.1 Myxococcota bacterium | reverse complement strand
CCTTCGACGACACCTCGGTCGGCTTCACCATCAGATTGATCATCGTGCATTCCTTGGTCGCCCTCGACACTGAACTTCGGGGAGGCCGGTGTCTCAGTTACATTGGCAGAGAGGGATGACGCTCGCGGTCTCCGCCGCGACGCCGAGCAGCGCGATCATGCCGACCCAGACCGCGATCGACGTGTTGAACCCGAGCAACCAGAGGGTCCAGATGGCGCCGACCGCCGCGAACGGCACCGCCGTCATCACGATGAGGGACTGGGCGGCACCACGGAAGTTCAAGTAGAGGATCACGAACACGATGGCGAGCGTCAGCGGAAGGATCCACGACATCCGCGCACGAACGCGCTCGAGCAGCTCGTACTGCCCGGTCCACTTGAGGAAGTAACCGGGTGGGATCTTGACCTCCGCATCGACGCGCGCCTTCGCGGCATCGACGTAGCCGCCGACGTCGCTGGTGTCGATGTCGACGTAGACCCAACCGTTGATCGAGCCGAGCTCGCTCTTGATCATGGGAGGTCCCATCACCGTCTCGATCTTCGCAAGCTGGCCGAGCGGCACGAACGCGGCGGTCGGCTCGGGCTCTGTGGAGGCCGGCGCGCTCGCCGCAGGCCGGCCGCTGTCCATCCCACCAGCTCCCATGCCACCGACCGTCGCAGCGCCACCGCCACCGCCACCCATGCCACCCATGCCGCCGCCGCCCCCGCCTCGAGCGCCCCCGGTCACCATGGACGCGGGTGCGCCCCCCATCGACCCGCCCGCCGAGCCACCGCTCGTCGGTAGCGGGCGCGGAGAGAGCGGTGCGATGGGCACCAGCACATCGCGGAGCTTCTCGACGTCATCGCGAAGCTCACGTGGATTTCGAACGTTGATCTGGTACCGCTCGCGGCCCTCGTAGGTTGGCGCCACGTCCATGCCGCCGATCGAGCTCTCGACAACGTCCAGGACCTCGGCGACGGTGACCCCGTAGCGCGCGATCGCTTCACGATCTGGGGTCACGTCGATGAAGTAGCCGCCCAGCTCGCGCTCCGCATAGACGCTGCGGGTGTTCGGCACCATGCGGATGGTGCGCTCGAGCTGCTCGTTGATCTGGTTGATGACCTCGAGGTCGGGACCGAAGACCTTGATCCCGATCGGCGTGCGGATGCCGGTCGACAGCATGTCGATGCGTGCCTTGATCGGCATGGTCCACGCACCCTGGATGCCGGGTAGCTTCGTCTTGGCATCGAGCTCCGCGACGAGCTTCTCGACGGTCATCCCGGTGCGCCATTCACTCCGCGGCCGCAGGTGCACCACGGTCTCGAACATCGAAAGGGGCGCCGGATCGAGCGCGCTCTCGGCGCGTCCCGCCTTGCCGAAGACACGTTCGACCTCCGGAACGGACTTGATCTGCTGGTCCTGCCAGGTCAACAGGCGCTTGGCTTCCGCGATCGAGATCTCAGGAACCGTGATCGGCATGTAGAGGAGGTCCTGCTCGTAGAGCGGCGGCATGAACTCCGAGCCGAGCCGCGTGAACGGGATCGCGGTCACGGCGATCAGCGCGACGACAATCACGATGACCAGGTATCGAGCGCGGAGAACCAGCCGGAGCAGCGGGCGGTACGCCGCGATGAAGAACCGATTGATCGGGTTCCTCTCCTCCGGCCGGATCCGACCGCGCAGCAGCGTCACCATCAGCGCCGGAACGAGCGTGATCGCAAACAGCGAGGCGAACGCCATCGAGAACGTCTTCGCGAGCGCGAGCGGCCGGAACAGCCGGCCCTCTTCGCCCTGGAGCGCGAACACCGGGAGGAACGCGATCGTCAGCACGAGCAAGGCCCCGAAGATCGACGGTCCCAGCTCACGCGCCGACTGGATCACGACCTCCTTGCGGTCGACCGTGCGCCCCTCTCGTTCGGCCTCGGCGATCTTCTTGTGCGCGTTCTCTACCAGGACGCACGCGGAGTCGACCATGTCACCGAGCGCGAGCATCACGCCCGCCAGGGACATGATGTTGATCGTAACGTCGAGGTAATAGAACGCGATGAACGTCGAAGCGCTCGCGACCGGCAGGGTGATCGCCGCTACGAGGGTCGATCGGAAGTGAAACAGAAAGACGCCGATGACCAGCACGACGATCGCGAGGATCTGGAGCAAGTTCGTCCCGAGCGTCGTGATCGAGTCCTTGATCAGCTGACTGCGGTCGTAGACCGGGATGACTTTGACGCCCGGCGGCATCGACGCCTCGACCTGCGCGAGCTTCGCCTTGACCCCGTCGATGACGTTGAGCGCGTTCTCGCCGGAACGCATCACGACGATGCCTCCGACGACCTCGCCACGGCCGTCGAGCTCCACGAGCCCGCGCCGGATGTTTCCGCCGATGGTGACGTCCGCGACGTCGCGGATCCGGATCGGGGTACCGCGGGCGTCGGTTGCGACCACGGCGAGCTCCAGATCTTCCACCTTCGTGACGTAGCCCCGCCCGCGCAACGCGTACTCGTGCTGCGCCATCTCGATCACACGCCCTCCGACCTCGGCGTTCGCGCCGCGCACGGCAGCGGCGATCTGACTCACCGAGACGTTGCGAGCCTTCGCCCGCTCGGGATCGATCTGGATCTGGTACTGCTTCTCGAAACCACCGACGCTCGCCACCTCGGCCACCCCGGGAACGCTCTGCAGCCAGTAGCGAAGCGACCAGTCCTGGAACGAGCGCAGCTCCTGAAGGGAGAGCTTGCCCGTCGTGTCGACGAGCGCGTACTGGTAGATCCAGCCAACGCTGGTCGCGTCGGGTCCGATCTGCGGCGTGACACCCGCTGGAAGCTTGCCCTGCACGCGCGCGAGGTACTCGACCACCCGCGAGCGAGCCCAGTAGAGGTCCGTGCCGTCCTCGAACACGACGTACACGAACGACATCCCGAACATGGTGTAGCCGCGGACGGTCTTGACCTTCGGCGCACCGAGAAACGTGGTCGTGATCGGATACGTGACCTGGTCCTCGATCAGGTTTGGATTGCGACCCATCCACTCGGTCGCGATGATCACCTGCGTATCGGATAGGTCGGGCAGCGCGTCGAGCTTCGATCGCTGCGCGCTCACAAGGCCCCAGATCGCGAGCAGGATCGTTGCGCCGAACACGAACGCTCGCTTGCGCGCCGAGATATCGATGATCCGGGCGATCAGGCCCAAGGTCTTGGGCTCAGTGTCCGGCATGGCCGCCGCTTGGCGCACTCGACGCGCGGAGCCGGCTCTCGGAGTCGAGCAGGAACTGAGCGCCGGTGGCCACGCGCTCACCCGCGACGACTCCCGCCTCGACACGGTAGTAGTCACCGACCCGACCCGCGAGCTTCACTTCGCGCGGCTCGGCGTGCGTCCCGTGGACGACGAACACGATCGAGCGTGCGCCCGTGCGGATCACCGCAGACTCCGGAACCGCGAGCCCACGCTGCTGGACAAGCTCGAGCTCCACGGTCACGAAGGCGCCCGGCATCACGGCGGCGCTCACGTTGGCGAGCTCGAACCGAGCCTTCCGGGTCCGCGTCCGTTCATCGATGGTCGGGTACAGGAACGCGACCTTCGCGGTGAGCGGCTCGCCGACGCCCTCGACCGTCAACGTGGCGCTGCTGCCGACCGAGACACTGGAGACATCCGCCTCGTAGATGTCCGCCAGGATCCACACCCGTGACAGATCGCTGATCGTGTACAGCTCGAGCGACGGATCCACGAACAGCCCCTCGAATGCCTGCTTCGCAACGACGACGCCTGCACGCGGAGACAACACCGGGATCGTTCGCTGCGCCTCGCCCGTGCGCTCGAGCTGCTCGATGACGGATGCCGGAACGTTCCACAACGCGAGTCGGTTGCGCGCGGCAACGAGCAGCTCCGGGGACTTCACCGGCGATCTGATCAGGGATGCGAGCTCGAGCTGAGCTGCGTAGAGCTCCTGGCTATACAGGGAGACGAGAGCCTCGCCTTTCTTCACCTTGCGACCGACGAACTGGACGTAATAGCCCTCGATCCAGCCACGCACGCGCGAGTGCACGTGCGCTGTCCGCGTCTCGTCGACCGTGACGAGGCCGACCGTTCGCACCGTTTTTCTGAACTCGCGCTCGCTCACGACCTCGGTCGTGAGACCCATCGCCTTTGCTTGATCCGGATCCAGAGCCACCGGCGCGAAGCCGTCGGGACGCGTCGATGAAGTGCCTTGATGATCCGCGTGTTCGTCGGCAGGTGGTGGCGTCGACGCGCGGTGAGCCGCGTGCTCGTCCACGACGACCGTCGCTTGACCTCGATCGCGGAGATGCAGCGCGAGCGTGAGCCCTGCGAGGGCCAGCAGCGTTGCAAAGGCGCCCACGCGCCACGGATGCCCGTTCAAGAAACGAATCACGGGGTGACCTCTCCGCTCGAAGCCCGACGTAGACGCGCCCACGCGGTTCCGAGCTCTGTACGCGCGACCACGAGATCGCGCTGCGACATCCACAACACCTGCGCTGCCTCGATCACGCTGACGAGCGGCACCTGGCCGGCCGTGTACGCCGCCAGCGTCGGTGAAATTGCCTGTTCCGCGCGTGGCACGATTTCATCTCGAAGCGCGAGATAGCGTTCCCTCGCCGCAGCGACCGTCTCGCGCGCACTGCGGGCCTCGCCATCGGCCATCCGGCGCATGGCATCGAGATCGGCCGTTGCCATGCTGACCATCGCATTCGCCTCTGCCACACCCGCGCGCAACTTGCCGCGCCAGAGTGGAATACTGAAGCCGACCATGAGCATCCAGCCTTTACCCTCGGCCATCGTGTAGGCCGGTCCGGTGCGCACCATCGCCATCGGCGCGTACATCGAGCTCATGACGCTCACCTCGGCCTCTGCCTGCTCGATCTCGGCCCGACCTGCACGGAGCTCGGGCCGAGCCCGCGCTCCTCGGGAGACGCTCGTGCTCGTCGGCGGAACCACATCCGAAACGCGGACGTCGAGCTCCGGGATCGGTGACGATGGGTCGCGGAACCTGTCAACGAGTTTGAGACACCGGAGAGCATTAGTTTAGTGAATCGATTGTGGGCTGAGCATCGGCTCCTGTCTTGGGCTTGTTGATCCACACGGCCGACGGCAGTGCAGGCGGACGAGG
>JALZOI010000568.1 GCA_030857245.1 Myxococcota bacterium | reverse complement strand
GTGCTGCGCGCCGGCGCGCCACCGGTTTCGGGGTTCGCGAGCATGGCTCATTTTCGCAGTCAGCGTTGACTGTACGTATCCCTCGCGATAACACGTCGGCATGACCACCATGCCCAAGGACGCGCAGGACCTCTTCGACAACCTGGTGCCGCAAGGTCTCGCGCAGTACCCCGACAAGGCGCGCGAGCTGAACTCGATCTACTGCTTCAAGGTCTCGGGCGACGGTGGCGGTGAGTGGACCGTCGACCTCACCGCGAACCCGCCGACCTGCACCAAGGGTGACAGCGGCAAGGCGCAGTGCACGGTCGAAGTCTCGAACGACGACTTCAAGACCATGCTCGCCGACCCCAACGCCGGCATGCAGCTCTACTTCCAGGGCAAGCTCCGCGTCTCCGGCGACCCGATGCTCGCGATGAAGCTGCAGCAGCTGTTCGAGATCGCCAAGCCCAAGTGAACGACCGAGCCCTCGATCCAGCCGGCTCTTCGCCGCCGATCGAGGCATGATGCGGGCATGACGACGCCGTCACCGCTCGCGCAGGCCCTCCAGGGAATTCGCGTCCTCGACCTCTCGCGGCTGCTTCCCGGTCCGTACTTGACGATGATCCTCGCCGACATGGGCGCGAGCGTCGTCAAGATCGAGGACCCCCGCGTCGGTGACTACCTGCGCGCGATCCCTCCATCGAAGGGCGGGATGAGCGGCCGCTTCCTCGCGATCAACCGTGGCAAGCGCTCGCTCGCGCTCGACCTCAAGGCCCCCGGCGGGCGCGCGGCGTTCTTGCGCCTGGTTGCGCAGGCCGACGTGGTCGTCGAGAGCTTCCGGCCCGGCGTGATGGACAAGCTCGGCCTCGGGTATGCCGCGCTCGTCGAGCACAACCCGAAGATCATCGTGTGCTCGATCAGCGGCTACGGCCAGACCGGGCCGTATGCGCACCGCGCCGGCCACGACCTCGACTACATCGGCCTCGCCGGGGTGCTCGCGATGGGCGGCACCGCGGGTGGCGCCCCCGGCATGCCCGGCGTGCAGATCGCGGATCTCGCGGGTGGCGCGCTGTGGAGCGCGACCGCGATCCTCGGCGCGCTGGTCGGGCGCGAGCGGCATGGGCGCGGTGCGCACCTCGACATCTCGATGACGGAAGGCGCCCTCGCGCTGCTCGCCGCCGAGCTCGGCAACCATGACTGCGGGGCGACGCCGACCCGCGGCGTCGAGACGTTGAACGGCGGCGTCGCGGCGTACGGGATCTACCGCACGAAGGATGATCGCTACCTCGCGGTGGGTGCGCTCGAGCCGAAGTTCTGGATCGCGTTGAACCAGGCGATCGGCCGCACCCCGAACGTCGCCGAGCTGGTCGGCAACCCCGAGCAGCAGGCGAAGACGCGCGCCGCGCTCTCACTGATCTTCGAGGCGCAGACCGCGGATGAATGGCAGGCCGTGCTCGCCGACCACGACTGCTGTGTCGAGATCGCGCTCGAGCCCGACGAGCTCGCGACGCACCCGCTGCACGAGGCGCGCGAGGTGTTCTTCTCGATCGACGGTGGCGAGGGCGTCGGCCCGATCCAGCAGGTCCGGACGCCGGTCGGGCGACCGGCGAATCCGCTGCCGCCGCCGCGGCTCGGCCAGCACAGCCGCGAGGTGCTCGCCGAGTACGGGTTCGCCGACGCCGAGATCACGGCCCTCGGCGTCGGCTGACGCTGGTACCGGGGGACGGCGGACGCCGCGCTGGTTCGCGAACCGGATCAGCGCGTGCGGGCGGCGAGCCAGCTCGCGACGGCGCGCAGCAGCTCGGGATCGATCGTGCGGGCCTCGGCGTTGTAGGCGTGCTGCGTCGAGACGAGAGCGGCGCGCAGCGCCTCGGGGGTCTGCGGCTCGTGCTTGAGCACGTGGTCGGCATCGGGGGCGAGGTGGAACGTGACGTCGCGGCCCGCCGCGCGCAGCGTCTCGGCGAGCGCGCGGCCGTCGCGCTCGGCATCGACCTGCAGATCCTTGCCGCCGTTGAGCACCAGCATCGGCAGCGCGAGCTTCGGAGCCTCGGCCGTCGTGTCGTAGCCGAGCAGGCTCCGCGTCAGGCCCGCCGTCGCAGGCGCGGTGAGCTGGGCGACGAGCTGCTGGAGCGGCGCGATCGTCGTGACCTTCGTGGGATCGACCGGGCGACCCGCCATGAAGTCGGTGAGCGCGGTGCGGAGTGCCGCGAGCTCGGCGGTCGCCTGCTCGTCGGAGAGCCCGGCGATCGGATTGCGGAGCTGGGGCTCGATCTGCCGGAGGATCGTGTCGACCATCGTGCGCCCGGTGGCGGCGAGGAAGATCAGCCCGGCGAGCTGCGGACCGGCCGCGGCGGCGAGCCGGGTCGCATGGATCCCGCCCTCGCTATGACCGGCGACGAACACGCGATCGGCACGGACGTCGGGCCGGGCGCTCAGCACGGCGATCGCCGCGAGCGCCTCCTCGCGATAGGTGTCGAGCGTCCACTCGGCCACCGGAGGCCCGGCGTTCTTGCCGCTTCCGGACTTGTCGAACCGCACCACCACCGCGCCGCGTCGGGCGAGCTCCTCGGCGAGCAGCTTGCCCGAGCCGTTCGTCCCCGGCAGCGCCGGGTTGCGCCAGTCGCGGTCGGTCGGCCCGCTGCCCGCGAGCAGGACGATCGCGGGCCACGGCCCGCCGGTCGTCGCGATCGGCCGCACGAGGGTGCCGGGGATCGTGCGCGAGCCCGCCGCGAAGGTGATGTCCTCCGACGTGATCGCCTGGGAGGGCGCGACCGTCATCGCGGCGCCGCTCGACGTCGGCGGGACGGTCGTCGGCGCCGCCCCGCGCGGGCCGCCGCAGCCACCACCAAGCATCAGGAGCACGAGCGCGAGCGCTGGCAGGAACCTCATGCGTGCATGGTACCCGCCAGCGGTTCGATCAGATGCTCGGCGAGGAGGACGCCGACGGCACGGTCCGCGCGACCGGTGCGGGCGCCGCCATCCCCCTGTCCACGCTGTTCGATCCGTCCGGTAGCTACCCCCTGCCGGGATGGCTCCGCACCGTCCGCTCGGTGATCGCGCTGACGATCTCCGCCGATGGCAGCCGGGTCGACGCGACGTTCGGCGGCGCCGTGGATCCGGGCGACGCGCTCGACGCGATCGCGCGGCCGATGACGCCGGTGCTCGATGCCACCGCGGCCACGGACGGCTGGATCCGGGACCTCGATCGCGACCAGGACGGCACGATCACGCTCGAGGAGGTCAAGACCGCGTCGATCACGCAGACCCTGCTCGCCGCCGACCTCGACATCGCTGGCAAGCCCGCGCTGTCGTTCGGGCTCGCCATCCGCGCGTCACGCTGAGCCGGGGAGCTTGGCCGCCAAAGCCGCCAAGGGACGCCAAGGATCCGAAGCGAAGAAGGTCGGTGGGTGCGCCCCCTGGTCGTTCAACGTTCACTGGGGTTCTTGGCGCTCTCCCGCTTTCCGAGCGCCGCATCGTACTCGCGAGGACGTGGCGGAAGCGCAGCCGGCTCGGTATGGTCCGCGCCATGATCGATCACATCGGGATCCAGGTCGCCGATCTCGCGAAGAGCATCGCGTTCTACCAGCAGGCGCTCGCGCCGCTCGGCTACACGCTGATCATGAACATCCCGAACGCGGCCGCCGGCTTCGGGGCGGGTGGCAAGCCGGATCTGTGGATCGGCCCGGGCAAGCCCGAGGGTCGCGCCCACGTCGCGATCCAGGCGAAGGGCCGCGCCGAGGTCCGCGCGTTCCACGCCGCCGCGCTCGCCGCGGGTGGTCGCGACAACGGCGCCCCCGGCGTCCGCGCGCTGTACCACCCCGACTACTACGGCGCGTTCGTGCTCGATCCCGACGGCCACAACCTCGAGGCCGTCTGCCACGAAGCGTACCTAGGCTAGCTCGATCCCATCGCCGTCACGGAGCTCGCCGACGTAGGCCGCCGCGAGGCCGAGCTCGAGGAGCTCGTCGACGCAGCGCGCCGCGCGGTCCATCGGCACGCACAGCAAGAGCCCGCCGCTGGTCTGCGCATCGCACGCGAGGGACGCCCGCAGCTCGAGCTCGCTCGCATCCGCGAGCTCGGGCGCGAGCGGCCGACCGTCGACCCAGCGCGTGAAGTCGGCGACGAACGCGCGGTTCGCCTTGCTGCCGCCGGGCGACACCGCGGCGCGCAGGTGCTCCAGCGCATCGGGCAGCAGCGGCAGCCGCTCGAGGTAGACCCGCGCGGCGACGCCCGAGCCGCGCACGATGTTGCGAAGGTGACCGAGCAGCCCGAAGCCGGTGACGTCGGTCGCCGCGGTCGCGCCGTTCGCCCGGCCGATCGCCGCCGCGGCCTGGTTGGTGGTCATCATCGACGCGATCGCGGTGGCGGCCGCGTGCTCGCTCGCGAGCCCCTTCTTGATCGCCTGGCCGATCACGCCGGTGCCGAGTGCCTTCGTGAGCACGAGCGCCTGGCCGGGACGGCCGGTGCGATTCGTCCACAGCGCCTCGGGCGCGACGTCGCCCGTCACGGAGAGCCCGAACTTGACCTCGGGATCCCGCACCGTGTGACCACCGACGACCGCGACCCCGGAGGCGGCGCACACGCGCGCGCTGCCGGCGAGGATCAGATCGAGCACCTCGAGCGGCAGCACGTCATCGGGGAAGAACACCAGGTTCAGCGCGAACCGCGGCTCGCCGCCCATCGCCCAGACATCCGACAGCGAGTTCGCGGCGGCGATCGCGCCGAACGTCTCGGGATCGTCGACGAGCGGCGCGATCACGTCGGCGGTCAGCACGAGATCGCGACCGTGCGAGGTCCGCACGATCGCGGCGTCGTCGGAGTACGCGTGATCGACGACGACATCGGGACGCGACTGTCCCGTCGCACCCGGCAGGTGCGTCAACACGTGGGTCAGCTCACCGAGCCGAACTTTGGCCGCTCAACCACCGCCGCGCGCGTACTGCGTGAGACGGATGGCGGCCTTGGCTTCGGGGGTCATCGCGGCAGCGTATCAGGCAGCACGATCGGGCGCTCGCGGCGGCTCGCCGGGGCTCGCCCAGGCCGCGAGCTCACCGCGCCTGCGTGTGCGCCCACGGGTCGGTCGCGGAGCCCGGCGGCGCCGGGGTGCGGTCGTCGTCCTCGTC
>JALZOI010000567.1 GCA_030857245.1 Myxococcota bacterium | reverse complement strand
GCGCAGGCAGCGCCGGCAGCGCCGCCGTCACGCCGCCATCGACCGCGCCGACCCCCGGTCGTTAGCGCGCGGTCCCGAGCGGTCGCCAGGTGTCGCGGTCGCGCGCGATCAGCTCGTCGGCGACCACCGGTCCGGCCGAGCCTGGCTCGTACTCGCACACGCCGGGCGCGCCATCCCACGCATGGAGGATCGGATCCATCAGCTGCCACGCACGATCGACGGAGTCGCGCCGTGTGTAGAGCGTGGCGTCGCCGCGCATGCAGTCGAGCAGCAGCCGCTCGTAGGCCTCCGCGATCGGGCGCTTGAACGCATCGGCGTAGGTCATCGTCATCACGACGTTGCCGATCGCGATGCGATCGCCGGGCACCTTCGCCACGAAGCGCAACGAGATGCCCTCCTCGGGCTGGATCCGTAACGTCAGCACGGCCGGCTGCAGCACCTCGCCCGCCGCCTCGTGCTTGAACAGCACGAGCGGCACCGACTTGAAGTGGATCTGCACCTCGGTCACGCGCTCGGCCAGTGCCTTGCCGGCGCGCAGGAAGAACGGGACACCCTGCCACCGCCAGTCATCGATCATGACCCGGAGCGCGGCGTAGGTCGGCGTCGTGGAGTCCGCCGCCACGCCGGGCTCCTGGCGATAGCCGCGGTATTGGCCGCGCACCGCGTTGGCCTCGACGTCGGCGGGCTGGAGCCGGCGGATCGAGCGCAGCACCTGGATCTTCTCGTCGCGGATGTCGTCGGGTGCGAACGAGGCCGGCACCTCCATCGCGATCAGCGCGAGCACCTGGAGCAGGTGATTCTGGATGACGTCGCGGACCACCCCGGTCGCCTCGTAGAACGCGCCCCGGCCCTCGATGCCGATCGTCTCGGCCGCGGTGATCTCGACGTGGTCGATGTGGTTCCGGTTCCACAGGGGCTCGAAGATCGAGTTCCCGAACCGCAGCACGAGGATGTTCTGGACCGTCTCCTTGCCGAGGTAGTGATCGATCCGGAAGATCTGACTCTCGTCGAGGTACCGCGCGATCAGGTCGTTGAGCTCGCGCGCGGAGTCGAGGTCGCGGCCGAATGGCTTCTCGACGATGACCCGGCACGCCGGGCCGGAGGGATCGGTGCGGCGCTCGATCAAGCCGTGCTTCGCGAGGTGCTCGATGATCATCGGGAACACCGCGGGCGGCGTGGCGAAGTAGAACAGCCGGTGGCCGCCGGTGCCGCGCGCATCGGCAGCGGCGAGCTGGACGCGCAGGGCCTCGTACGTCGCGTCCTGCGCGAAGTCGCCCGCGATGTAGTCGAGCTTCGCCGCGAACCGCTCCCAGAGCTGCGGCTCGATGTCGCGCCGCGAGTGCTCGGAGACGCGCCGCAGCATGCGGTCGGCGAACGTCTTGTCCGTCATCGGCTCGCGCGCGACCCCGATGATCACCACCGGCTCGGGGAGCAGGTCATCGACCATCAGGTTGTAGAGCGCGGGCGCGAGCTTGCGGCCGGTGAGGTCGCCGGTGGCGCCGAAGATCACGATCGCGCACGGCGGGGGCCGCGGGGACGTGCCCTCGTCACCGCCGATCACCTCGCCGAACACCGACGAGTGGAGCGGATCCACGGATGTCATGGCGTCGACCGCAGGTCGGCGGCCGCGGCATCGTCGACCAGCCACACGACATCGCCCGATGCGTCGGCGACGAGCTGCGCCGGATAGCGGTCGGGATCGCGCGGCCCTTCGAGCACGGCCGCGAGCGCCGCCGCCTTGTCCGCACCGGCGACGAGGAAGCGGAGGTGGCGCGCCGCCCGCAGCGCCGGCGCGGTCAGCGTGATCCGCGTGGCCTGCAGCTGGGACACCGGGTTCGCCACCACCCAGCGCGCCGTCTCCGCGAGCGCCGGGCTGCCCGGGAACAGCGACGCCGTGTGGCCGTCGACGCCGAGGCCGAGCAGCACGACGTCGAGGATCGGCGGGACCCCGAGCGCGCCCACGAGCTCGCGCTCGTAGGCCTCGGCGGCCTCCACGGGATCGAGCTCGCCGGAGATCCGGTGGACGCGCTCGATCGTGTTCGTGCCGAGCACGTCGAACAGCGCGACGCGCACCATCCGGTAGTTGGAGTCGACGTTCTCGGCCGGCACCGTGCGCTCGTCGCCCCACCACAGATCGAGGCGATCCCACGGCAGCTTCATCGTCGCGAGCCGCTCGTAGAGCCGGCGCGGCGTCGAGCCACCCGCGAGCGCGATCCGGCATGCGCCGCGGGCCTCGACGGCCTCGTGGATCAACGCCGCGAGGTCGTCGGCCGCGCCGCTGCTCAGGGCCTCGAGATCCGTGAATCGTCTGACGCTCACATCAACCTCCCGTGGGGCGCTCGACGTGACCGCCGAGCTGGAACCGCATCGCCGACCGCACCTGCTCCGCGACCGAGATCCGTGAATCGTCTGACGCTCACATCAACCTCCCGTGGGGCGCTCGACGTGACCGCCGAACTGGAACCGCATCGCCGACAGCACCTTCTCCGCGAACGTGTGCTCCTGGCGCGAGCGGAAGCGCGTGTACAGCGCGGACGTGATGACGTCGGCCGGCACCGCCTCCTCGATCGCGGCCAGCACCGTCCACCGCCCCTCCCCCGAGTCCTCGACGAAGCCCGAGAACTTCGCGAGGTCCGGGTCCTCGACCAGCGACTGCGCGGTGAGGTCGAGCAGCCACGAGCTCAGCACGCTGCCGCGTCGCCACAGCTCGGCGATGTCCGCGAGCGGCAGCTCGAAGCGGTGCTCCTCGGCGAGCTGTTCGCCGCGGGCGCCGCGCAGGATGTCGAAGCCCTCGGCGAGCGCCTGCATGACGCCGTACTCGATGCCGTTGTGGATCATCTTGACGAAGTGCCCGGCGCCCGAGGGGCCGCAGTGGAGGTAACCCTGCTCCGCCGTCCCGCCGTCGCTGCGCCCGGGGGTCCGCTCGATCGTGCCGCGCCCCGGCGCGAGCGTCGCGAGCACCGGCTCGAGGTGACGAAAGGCCTCGAGCTCGCCGCCGACCATCAGGCAGTAGCCGCGCTCGAGGCCGAGCACGCCGCCGCTCGTCCCGGCATCGACGTAGCGGATGCCCTGCGCGGCCAGAGCCCTGGCGCGCCGCACGTCGTCCTTGAAGAACGAGTTGCCGCCGTCGACGATGAGGTCGCCGGGCGCGAGCAGCGCGGCGAGCTCGCTCACGACCTGCTCGGTCGGCGCGCCGGCGGGCACCATGATCCAGATCGCGCGCGGCGTCGCGAGCGCGCCGACGAGCGCGGCGAGCGAGTCGACGCCGGTCGCGCCCTCGGCCGCGAGCTTCGCCACCGTCTCCGGGGTGCGGTCGTAGACCACGCACTCGTGGCCCCCTCGCATCAGCCGGCGCGCCATGTTCGCGCCCATCCGGCCCAATCCGATCATTCCCAGCTGCATCACGCCAGGAGCTTACGCGCGTGGGCACGCTTGCGACACCCGCCGGGAGACCGGCACGATGCCGCTCATGAAGCCCACGCGCGGCAACCGCCCCACCGCCACGTCGCAAGCCGTTCGCGATCGCACGCAGCAGCGGCAGCTCGAGGCGGCCGCCGTCGACGAGACGCGGGCCTGCTACGAGGGCCCGGCGCGCGAGCACGCCAGGCCGCGGCTCCGGCGGAGCGGCCCGGCTCTCGAGATCGACGATGCGCTGCGTGATCCCGAGCTAACCGAGGACCAGAAGCTCCTCGACGAGCCCAGCCGGCCCGACTTTCGGCGTGACGAGGCGTGGCGCGTCATGCGGATCACGAGCGAGCTGGTCGAGGGCCTGGATAACCTCGCGCAGCTCGACAAGGCCGTGTCGATCTTCGGCTCCGCACGCACGCCACCCGACGATCCGTACTACGCGGCCGCCCGCCAGACCGCGGCGTTGCTCGCGAGCGAGGGCTTCGCGATCATCACCGGCGGAGGGCCGGGGATCATGGAGGCGGCGAACCGCGGCGCGCGCGACGTCCAGGGCCGCTCGATCGGCTGCAACATCGAGCTGCCGTTCGAGCAGGGCTCGAACCCGTACATCGATACGCTGATCAGCTTCCGCTACTTCTTCGTGCGCAAGACGATGTTCATCAAGTACTCGTCGGCGTTCATCAACTTCCCGGGCGGGTACGGCACTCTCGACGAGCTGTTCGAGGCGCTCACGCTGATCCAGACCGGCAAGATCTCGAACTTCCCGGTCGTGCTGTTCGGCAAGGCGTACTGGAGCGGCCTGCTCGCGTGGCTCCGAGAACAGCCGCTCGCGGGAGGGAAGATCGGACCCGCCGATCTCGAGCTGCTGCAGCTCACCGATGACCCCGAGGAGGCCGCGGAGATGGTGGCCGCGGTCCACCGCTGACGCGCCGCTCACCCGAGCTGAGCTCGTCGCGACCCGAGCTTCGAGTGGCGCGTGCGTCAGGGCTCCCGGATCTCAGCGACGGATCCACAGGCACAGCTCGTCGTGGCCGTGCCGCTCGCGCTCGACGAGCTCGAAGCCCTCCGGCACGGCGCCGCCGAATCCGAAGTACGTCACGAGCCGGGAGTCCGCGCGCAGGGTGGCGAGCTTGCGCGCGAGGGCCTGCACCTCGTCGAGGAAGGCCGCCCCGGAGGCGCGCTCCGCGGGCGTGCCCTTGAACAGCGCCTCGGCGAACGGATTGTAGAGATAGCAGCCGCCGAACGGAGCGAGGTCGACCGTCAGCGCGTCGCCTTCGACGAAGTGCGTACGATCGGCGACGCCGAGCCGGCGCGCGGCGTTGCGCGCGCTCCGCACCATCGCACCGCCACGCTCGATGCCGTGCCAGACGAGCGGCGTGCGCAGCGCGCCGATGATGCAGACCTTGCCGACGCCGGCGCCCACATCGATCACGTGCCCGCCCGGCGCGGGCGCGAGGAGCTCGGCGACGCGCAACGCGATCCGGACCGGCGTCCAGTGCACGCCGGCGCGCAGCCGCTGGATCTGCGGGTACAGCCCGTCGAAGGCTTCGTCCTCGACGGGCTCGCCGGCCTGCAGCGCCACGCCGATCGCGGCCGCGTCACCCACCCGTTCGCTCGCTCCCGCTGGCATCGCGCCGACCATAGCGTTCACGCGTCGGGGTTGCAGCGCCGGGGCTGCCCGACCGGGGTTGCCC
>JALZOI010000566.1 GCA_030857245.1 Myxococcota bacterium | reverse complement strand
AGCTCGAGGAGCTCGCGGTCCAGCTCGGCGAGCTCGAGCGCCGGGCGCACGCGGCCGAGCAGGTCGCGCACGCGGGCGCCGAGGCGGAGATCCGGGCGCAGGCCGCCGAGGCGATGATCCTCGAGCTCGAGCACCGCGCCGCTGCCGCCGAGGCGCAGCTCGCAGCGACGTCATCGCGGGTCCACGGGTCGGAGGCGCTCGAGCGCCAGCTGTTCGACGCGCAGAAGCGGATCGCGGAGCTCGAGCGCGAGGTCGCGACCGCCGACAACGTCCGCTCGTTCGCCGCCGAGACCGAGCGGGAGATCGCGCAGCTCCAGCGCGACCTCCGCGACGCCCGCGGCAAGGTCACGCAGCTCGCGCTCGAGCGCGATCGCCTCGCCGCGGATCTGCGCGTCGCCCGCGGCGACAGCGAGACCACGAGCCGGCGCGCGCCGATCGATCGCCAGAAGCTCGAGCGCGATTATGATCCCGAGGTCACCGCCGAGGCCGACCTCTCGAAGTACGAGCCGATCATCGCCAAGGCCACCGAGCTGCAGCAACGCGTGGTCGAGCTCGAGAAGGAGGACCGCCTGCTCCGCGAGCGGCTCGCGGAGACCGAGCAGCGGCTGCGCGACGTCATCGATGGCAGCGATGACGATGCCGGCGCCGAGTCCACGCACACGGGATCGCAGCTCCCGATCGCGTTCGCCGAGCACCTCAACATCCTCGAGGAGTCCATCGACTCGCTGCGCGCCAACATGCGCGCCGCGTCCGACGAGACGGCGATGATGGATCAGTCCGATTCGGTGATCGCCGTCTCGAGCGCCGTCAGTCAGGCCGCCGAGCATGTCGAGCGCGCCCGCGCCGCGATCCGCGGGATGGCCGCCTCGCTCGACCTCACCTGACGCGCGGAGCCGCCGGAGATTGACAGGCCGCCAAGGATCGCCAAGAGCAATGCAAGGAGAGGCAGCGTACGTGCGCACCCTCTTCTGGATCATCCTTGGCGCGCTTGGCGGCCTTGGCCAAGCCGTCCGCGCGCTACCGCGTCGGTTGCGCCGACTTGTCGCGCAGGAACCGGAGGCTGTGCGGGAGCCGCGGAGTCCAGAACGTGAAGTCGTGGCGCCCCGGGCCGACGTAGAACTCGTGCTCGAGCTTGCGGGCGCGCAGCAGGTCGTGGACGTAGGCCGCGTGGTTGTGGAGCAGGAACAGGTCCTCGGTGCCACAGTCGAGGTAGAGCGCGGGACGGTCCGGCTCCAGCGTCGCGACGAGGAACGCGGGGTCGTAGCCCTGCCACGTCGCGAGGTCGGGGCCGAAGAGGCCGCGCATCCATGCGCCCAACGGACCGAGCCGCCCGCCCCACGTGGCGACGTTCGTCACCAGCTGGGCCTTGCCCGGCACGTACGGCGACGGGCCCTCGTAGAGCAACGACGCGACACCGGAGTGGCTCGCGGCCGCGGCGAACTGCTCGGGGTGGCGCATCGCGAGTTGCAGCGCGCCGAAGCCGCCCATCGAGAGGCCCGCGATCGAGCGGCCCTCGCGCGTCGCGATCGTGCGGTACGTGCGATCGACCCAGCCGACGAGATCCCGCGTGATGTACGTCTCGTAGCGCATGCCGCGCACGCACGTCGCCTGGCGCGGTCGCTCGGGGAAGAACAGGCCGGTGCCCTCCTTGAGGCACGCGTCGTAGTCGATGGTCCGCGGTGAGTCGACGTAGAAGCTGTCGTCGCCGTCGGGCATCACGATGATCGCCTGCAGGCCGAGCGCGTCGGCCGCCTGATCGAGCTTGCCCGCCTCGACCCAGTTGGTCTCGTCGCCGCCGAGCCCGTGCAGGTAATAGAACACCGGGTAGCGCAGCCCACTCGTGTCGTAGCCCGCGGGCAAGTAGACGACGACGTCCTTCGTGACGCCGAGCGCCTCGCTCGCGAGCCTGGTCTTGACGACCGTACCCTTGCCGGTCGCGACCGGCGGTGCCGCGACGACCGCCGGCTGGCTCGCCGTCGACGCCGGGGGCGCGCTGCTGCTGCAGCCGCCGACGACGGTGGCGACCAGCGTGACGACCAGCGTGGCGACGCGCTTCATCGAATGACCGGCAGCACCGTGACGGCCTGGATCCGCGTGGTCTGGAACGACAGCACGAGCTGGACGAGGCGCTTCGCCGCGTCGGCGAGCTTCGGGTCGACGACCTGCAGCGTCGCCATCGCCTGATCGAGGCTGGTGCCGAGCGGGCTCGACACGCCGCCCGAGAAGCCCTGCAGGAAGTCGCGAAGCGTCGGCGACGGCGGATAGATCTCGAGCTCCGCCTTCGCATCGACCTTCGCAAGCCTGCGGGCCTCGGCGAGCGCCGCATCGAGGCCGCCGATCTCGTCGACGAGCCCGAGCTCCTTCGCCTTGACGCCGGTCCACACGCGGCCCTGCGCGATCGGCGCGATCTGCTCGGGCGTCTTGTTCCGACCGGCGGCGACGCGCCCGACGAACGTCTTGTAGACGGCCTCCATCGAGTGCTGGATGACCTGCTTCTCCTCGGCGTTCCACGGCGCGAGGCTCGCCATCATGGTCGCCCGCTTGCCGCGGCCCATCGGGTACGTGTTGACGCCGAGCTTCGCGAGCGCGCCACCGGGCGCGAGCTTGCCGCCGACGACGCCGATCGAACCGGTGAGCGTATCCGCGAGCGCGTAGATCTTCGTGGCGCCGGCCGCGATGTAGTACCCGCCGCTCGCGGCGACGTCGCTCATCGAGACGATCACCGGCTTCTTCGCCTTGAGCTGCCCGACGGCCTCCCAGATCAGCTCGGACGCCTGCGCGCTGCCGCCACCGGAGTCGATGCGCAGCACGACCGCCTTGACGCTGTCGTCGGCGGCCAGCGCGCGCAGCGCCGAGACCAACGTGTGCGCCGCGATCTGCTGGCGCGCGCCGAGCACGCCTTCGCCATCCCCGTCGACGATGTTGCCGAGCGCGTAGACGACGGCGACGTGATCGCCCACCGGCTTCTCCGGCGGCATCGCGCCGAGGAAGCGCGCGATCTTCAGCATCGACTTGAGCTGATCTGACGGGTTGTTGTCCTCGAGCTCGAGCTTGGTCCACGCGCCCTTGACCGTGCTGTCGCGGAACGCCTCGAACGACGCGACGTCGTCCACGAGCTTCGCGGCCTTGGCGTCGGGCGACGGAAACAGCGCCGTATCGACCAGCGCCTTCACGGTGTCGGGCGCGAGCTTGCGATCTTTCGCGACGATCTCGATCGTCGTCGCGTAGTGGCGGTCGAGGATCGCGCCGATGGTCTCCTGCATCTCCTTGGACGGCGCGTCGCGGGTCAGCGGCTCGGCCGCGCCCTTGTACGCGCCGACGTGGAGGAAGTCGGCCTGGATCCCGAGCTTGTCGAGCAGCGACTTGACGTGGATCGGCATCGCCGCCGGACCGGTGATCGCGATCTGGCCGAGCGGCGCGAGGCCGATGCGCTCGCACGCGGCGAGCACGAGATAGGTGGCGTTGGAGGCGTCGGTGGTGTGGCAGACCAGCGTCTTGCCGGCCTCGCGCAGCTCCGCGAGCGCGACGCGCAGCTCGATGACGTCGGGGAGGCTGATGTCCATCGACTCGACGCGCAACAGCACGCCCTGCAGCTCGGCATCCTGCGCGAGCTCGCGGAGCCGGCCGACCAGCGTGCGCAGCTCGCTCCCACCCCGCGCGCCGAACGGAGACAGCGAGAAGGCCTGGCGCTCGACGACGCCGCCGCCGATCGAGAGCACGCCCCAGTGCGGCTTCGCAGCGTCGTAGTCCGCGGACTGCTCGGGCGCCTCGTACGGCCCCGGCTTGTCCATGTTCTCGGTGACCTTGGTGAGCATGGCCTTGAGGTCGAAGCTTCCGAGCCCGCCACCATCGTCGCTGCCGTCCGTCGTGGCCGAGGAGCGCGAGCTCAGCTGCGACCACGGATCGCTGCCGGCGGTCGCCGTCGCGCGGTTCAGCTTGAGATCACCGACGGTCGGATCGAGCTTGGATGGATTGGACGAGCACGCAGCCAGAGCTGCCGTCAGGAGGATCTTCGGGGCACCACGCATGCCCCGTTGATAGCACTAACCCGAGCTCGAACCGGCGGCTTCAGGAGGCGTGGGCGTGGGCGTGGGCGTGGGCGTCGGCGTCACCGAGCCGTCGGGCGGGGTGCCGGTGCCACCAGGCTGCGCGCCGCCGAGGCGCTCGACCTGCTTCTTCGCCTTCGCGCTGTCGGGGTAGACCTCGAGATACGCCTTGTACGACTCGAGCGCCTGCTCGCGTCGACCCTGCTGCTGGTACGCCTCCGCGACCCCCCACAGCGCCGGCTCGTAGCGCGACGACACCGCGAGCGCCGCGCGGAACTTCGAGAACGCGCTCGCGAACTGCTTCGCGTCGATGTGGCAGTAGCCCATGCCGGTCAAGGCCTCGACGCCGTTCGGCTTCTGCTCGAGCGCCTTCGCGTAGAGCTCGATCGCCTTCGAGCAGTTCTTCTCGGCGAGCGCGTTCGCGCGGGCGAGCAGCTGATCGTACGTGCCGCCACCGGCCGTGACGTCGGGTGGAGTCGGCTTCGTCGAGCCCTTCGGCGGATCCTTGGGCTCCTTGGGTTCCTTGGGTTCCTTGGGCTCCTCCGGCGGCAGTGGATCGGTGCTGGCGACCGCGGTCTCGAGCTTCGCCGCGAGAGCACGCGCACCGGCGTGCTCGGGCTGCGCCGCGAGGACCTGATCGACGAGCGGCTTCGCCTCGGCGCCGCGGTTCTGGGCGAGGGCGACGAGCGCGAGGTGGAAGCGCGGCCGGACATCGTTCGACGTCTCCAGCCGACCCTCGCCCTGGTCGAGCGCGGTGAGCGCGGCCTTGGCATCGTCGAGCTTGCCGTCGCGCGCGAGCGTGAGCGCCGTGGCGAGGCCGATGTCGCGCGCCCAGTCGCCGGCCTTGGCCCGCGCGGCGTCGAGGTAGCGCTTGAGCTCCTTCGCCGGCTTGCCCTGCAGGCGGAGCACGTTCGCCATCGCGAGGTTCGCGGCGGGGTCGTCGGGGGCGGCCTGGTGCGCGCGCTGCGCAGCCGTCGCGGCGTCGAGCACGACCGTGCGCGCCTCCTTGCGCAGCTTGTCGGCCTCCGCCTTGTCGGCGACGAGACCGGCGCGATCGGTGAG
>JALZOI010000082.1 GCA_030857245.1 Myxococcota bacterium | reverse complement strand
GATCAGCACGCCGCGTCGGCTCGGATCTCAGAGCACCTCGTCGCTGACCGGCGTGGCGATCGTGCCGTCGTTCCAGGTCCCGATCGGCCCGGCGCGCCAGCGGCTGCGCGATGCGCTCGCGTGGGTCGAGGACTTCGTGACCGAGTGCCAGCGCCTGGCGACCGAGCAGGGCCCGCTGCCCTGGCCGGCCGCCGACTCGCTCGAGCTCGTCGGGCTCGAGCGGTGGGGCAGGCAGCTCGCGAAGGCGGACCGGCTGGCGGGCGTCTGCGCACTCGTGCTCGCGGCGCAGCACGGCTTCCCGACCGTCGTCACCCGCGGCGGGGCTGCGCTCGCCGAGGTCGGGATGCGGGGCAAGGAGGGTGACCCGTTCGTCAGCGGCGCCTCCGTCGAGGTCCAGCTCGGGCGCGCCGCGCGCTGGGTCGATGAGCCGATCGCGGCGAACGCCGCGCTCGTGCGAGACGCCTTCGATCCGACGCGCCAGCTCAACCTCTGGGAGGACGACCTACGCCCGGACGAGGCGCAGGCCTTCTACTGGTACCTCGAGGTCGGGCAGTGCGCGTGCGCGGCGATCTTCCGCGAGGACGGCGATCCCGATGCCGGCGCCTACGATGGCTGGCCGCCCGAGGTCAGCGTCGGCCGCGGGCTCGTGATCGCGGCGCGCGGGCTGCGCAGCGAGAGCACGACCACCAGCGACGTGCTGCAGCGGATCTACGCCGCGCTCGTCGCGTAGGGGTTACTTGACCTGGATCGACACGAGCGAGCGCAGATCGGCGCCCGCCTGCCAGCCGTCGCCTTGCTTCTTGTACAGGCGGAAGCGCAGCGCACCCTGCTTGTTGAGCTTGATGAACGGGTTCGACGTCGTCGGATCGAGGTCCGCCTTGGTGAGCGGCAGCGTCATCCCGCTCGCATCGACGAGCACGAGCGACGTGTACGTCGTGACCCCGGCCGCGGTGAGGAACTGCGTGATCCGCCAGCCCTTGGTGTCCTCGTTGCCGGGCTGAGGCTCGCGCGGCAGTGCGAGGATCTTGGCTCCGGTCAGCGAGCGCTCGCCGTCGGCCGTCTTGATCGCCACGACGAGCTTCGTCGGATCAGCGCCTTCGCCGGTGCTGCCCTGGTGATCGCCGCCGCGATCCTGCGTCGACTTCGTGATCCGGAGCTCGCGCACTGCGTCGGTGCGAAACCCCGGCTGCCCGCGCTTCGCGAGCTCGACCGGATCGAACATGCCGAACGCCGCCGTGCCATCGGCGCCGGGGAACAGCACGGGCACCTTGTCTGGGTGATTCGCCGACGGCTTGTCGAGCGTGGTCGGCGTGCCACCGGCCGCGGTCGTGAAGCCGATGCGCGTCCACGTGCCGAGCCGGCGCGCGTCGTCGGGCACGAGCGTATCGAGCCGGGGCCAGGCGGCGAGCTGCGCGGCCGTGACCTTCGCGACGGAGCGGTCATCGACGAACAGCTCGACGACCGCGTCGGTCACCGTCGCGGCGGCGGCATCGGCCTGCGCGGCCGACGTGATCGCCGCGCTTCCGGACCCGCCGGCGGGGCCTGCTTCCTGCTTCTTGCCCCCGCAGCCGCCCCCGGCACCGAGCAGGGTCGTGGAGACGAACGCGACGACGACAAGGCCCGGACTGCGCATCGATGCCGACGTTATCACCTTGCCACCGCGACGAGGCCGCCAGTAGTGTCCGCGTCCATGTCGTCGCGGACCCGCACCTTCATGTTCGTCCTGGTGCTCGAGCTCGTGATCGGTGCGGTGATCTGGTTCTCGCACTCACCGTCACCGGCCGAAGCGCAACCCGCCCCCGGCTCCGCGGAGGTCGCGCGCGCCCCCGCGGCACCGGTCACAGCGCCCGCGCCAGCGACGACGGATGCTGCGAGCTCCACGCAGGCGGCGCCGCTCCCAGCGCCACCGATCCAGCCCTCCGTCGCCGAGTGTCCGAAGAAGCGACCGAGCGCACCGAAGTCGCTCGCCGAGGATCTGCTGCCGATCGGCATCCTCGTGCTCGTGATCGTCGTCGTCGTGGTGCGGCTGCCGAAGGCGGAGCTCGGGCACACGATCGCGTTCCGGCATCGCCGGATGCTCAACTGGCTGCCGCTCGGCCTGACGTACTCGATGCTGTACTTCGGCCGCTACAACATGAAGCAGTTCCAGGGCATCGGGCTGACCGAGCTCGAGTACGGGACGGTGTTCGGCGTCGGCTCCGCGGTCTACGGCATCGCGTTCCTGCTCAACGGTCCGCTCACCGATCGCTGGGGCGGGCGCGCCACGATCCTGATCTCGGCAGCGGGCTCCGGCGCGGCGAACGCGCTGATGGGCTACATGGCGATGACCGGCGAGACGTTCGGGATGTCGACGGTCACGGCGTTCTCGCTCGCGTACGCGCTCAACATGTACTTCCAGAGCTTCGGCGCTGTGTCGATCGTCAAGGTCAACGCCGCGTGGTTCCACGTCCGCGAGCGCGGCACGTTCGGCGGCATCTTCGGCATCCTGATCTCGCTCGGCCTCTACTTCGCCTACGACGTCGGCAAGCGGATCACCGAGATCTTCGAGATCGAGTGGCTGTTCTTCATCCCGGCGATCGTGCTCGCGATCTTCTTCGGGCTGTCGTACCTGTTCGTCCGCGACTCACCGTCGGACACCGGCCACCCCGACTTCGATCTCGGCGATGGCCGCGAGAATGACGAGCAGCTCGGCGTGAAGCAGGTCTTCATCAAGCTGATCACGCATCCTGTCATCCTCACGATCTCGCTGATCGAGCTGTGCTCGGGCTTCCTGCGCCAGGCGATCCTCCAGTGGGGCGTCGACTTCGGCAGGGGCGCCGGCCTCGGCAACACGTTCGTGTTCCAGAACTGGGGCATGGTGTCGTGCATCGCCGGGATCACCGGCGGCATCTTCGCCGGCGCGATCAGCGACCACATGTTCCAGTCGCGGCGCAGCCCGGTCTCGGGCGTGCTCTACGGCATCATGCTCGGCGGTGCGATCTTGATCGTCCCGCTGTTCGCCGCGCCGCAGGCGATCGGCTGGGTCGTCGCGTTCATGTCGATGGCGATCATCGGGGTCCACGGCATGCTCACCGCCACCGCGTCGGCCGACTTCGCGGGCAAGCGCAACACCGGCATGGCCGTCGGCATCATCGACGGCTTCGTCTACCTCGGCTCGACCGCGCAGTCGTTCCTGTACGGCGCGATGCTCCCGGCCTCGAAGATCCGGAACGAGGCCGGCTGCCTGGTTCCGAACCCCGAGGCCGCGAAGATCGAGAACTGGACGATCTGGCCGTACGCCATGATCCCGGTCGCCCTCGTCGGCTTCCTGCTCACGCTGCGGATCTGGAACGCCAAACCCTCACGGGGCGGCGGCGCCGGCCACTGACCCGACAGACCCGACAGACCCGACGCAACCAGCGCCCCCCGCGCACGTATCGCGAGGTGCGCAAATGGTCCAACGCGATCCGCCACGTCCTACCTCCGGATCGCGCGAGCCACAGAAGATCTCTGACGCCGCGAGGCTCGATCAGATAATGAATGACGCTCCAGTCTTGCAAATAAAGGGGGTCACTTTATAGTTTTGATCTGTAATCCACGATGCGAACATCAGGTTTCGTGCTCCCCGTTCTCGACGACAAACCGCCCTACGAAAAGCTTTTATCGTACTAAGTACGGGCACTTGTAGGACAAAGCTCACAGCGCATCGAGCGTGCGGATTTGTTACCTGAGCGCTCATGGCTCGAATCGAAACGACGAGTGCGCTCCTGGTGGCGGCGGCGGCGGCGATGGCGGGATGCGCAAGCGAAGGCTCTGACGAGACGCCCGGTACGGGTGGCGAAGACTTCTCCGATCAGCAGCCCGGCGGGGGCAGCGGGACCCCTGAAGAGGAGGGCATGGTCGATGACGGCGTCCTCCCGACCTATCCCAGCGCGCACCCCCGGATCTACCTGACCCCGAACCGCGCCCGCCTCGAAGCGGCGCTCGCCGCCGGCACGCCGGCCGCGTCCAAGTTCCGCACGAAGGTCGACCAGTGGGTCGCCGGCTCCGACATCTGGGGCTTCCAGGCCTGGAACGGCGCACTGCTCGGCCAGCTGACCGGCAAGGCCAGCTACTGCACGAAGGCGATCGCGGTGGTCGAGGCGCAGGTCGTCGCGGCCGAGGCGAAGATCGCCGCGAACCAGGCGCCCGAGGTGGCCCATGACAGCTACCTGCAGATCGGCGAGCTCGTCGGTGACCTCGCGCTGGTCTACGACTGGTGCCACGCGCAGGTGACGGCGAGCCAGCAGGCCCGCTGGATCAAGTACGCCAACCAGGCCGTGCACAACGTGTGGAACCACACGACGGCGAAGTGGGGCACGGCGACCATCCCGTGGAGCGGGTGGTCGGTGAACAACCCGTCGAACAACTACTACTACTCGTTCCTGCGCGCCACGATGCTGCTCGGCCTCGCCACGAAGGGCGAGAACCCGCAGGCCGACGCGTGGATCGCGCGCTTCCGCGACGACAAGATCTTCGGCCAGCTCGTGCCGACGTTCGAGGCGGACCTCGAGGGCGGCGCGTCGCGTGAAGGCACCGGCTATGGCGTCGCGATGCGCCGGCTGTTCGAGCTCTACGACTGGTGGAAGGCGACGACCGGCGAGTCGCTCGCGACGAAGACCGCCCACACCCGCTCGTCGATGCTCGCGTTCATCCACCAGACGATGCCGACCCTCGACAAGGTCGCGCCGACCGGTGACCACGCGCGCGACGCGACCGCGGCCTTCTTCGACTACCACCGCGACTATCTGCAGGAGCTGATGCAGCTGTTCCCGGCGTCGTCGCTGTCGCGCCGCGCGAAGACCCTGCTCGCGGGCTCGAACATCACCACGATGAGCAGCGCGTTCATGGTCGCGTACGACTTCCTCTCCGACAACCCGACGATCGCGGCGATGCCGCTCGAGGGCCTGAACCCGACCTACCACGCGACCGGCATCGGCGAGCTCTATGCGCGCTCCGGCTGGGACAAGGGCGCGACGTGGGTGAACATGATCGCTGGCCCGTACACCGAGTCGCACGCCCACCAGGACCAGGGCTCGATCATGATCTTCAAGGGCGGCTGGCTCGCGCACGACGCGAACATCCACTCGAAGTCGGGGCTCAGCCAGGCGACCACGTCGCACAGCCTCGTGCGCATCGACAGCGCGGGCGCGCCGGTTCGCCAGGTGGCGTCGACGACGTCGAAGATGCTCGCGCTCAAGCAGGGGACGGACTTCGTCTACGCCGCGGCGGATCTGACGCCCGCGTACAACGGCCACGCGGCGGTCCAGAAGGTCCATCGCGAGCTGCTCTATCTGCAGCCGAACGTCGTCATCGTGTACGACCGCGTCGCGACGGCGAGCGGCACGAGCCAGACCTGGCAGCTCCAGACGCCGGTCGCCCCGTCGATCAGCGGCCATGCGGCGACCATCACGAACGCCGGCCACTCGCTCCAGGTCACGCGGGTCATCGGCAGCGGCGCGCTGACCGCGTACGACCAGCGCGCGAACAGCGACCTCGCGGGCGGCTACCGGCTCGACGAGACCGTGCCCGGCGGTGACAACCGCTACCTCCACGTGCTCTCGCTCGACGGCGCGACCACGTCGGCGGTGGCGAGCGGTGCGAACGGCGTGACGGTGCGCCTCGCGAACGGGCAGAGCGTCACCGCGACGTTCAACCGCGACACGGTCGGCGGCTCGCTGACGATCGACGGCACGACCACGACGCTCGCGGCCGGCGTCGACGATCTCGCGGAGTAACGTCCGGGGGGAGCGCGCGCCAGGGCAGCGGGTCGCCAAGCGCGCCGAGGCCGCCGAGCGCGCCATGGGTAGGTGAAGGAGGCCTCCCCTCCTTTTTCTGATCCCTGGCGCGCTTGGCGCGCTTGGCGACCCGTCCGCGTTTCGCGCCGCCCGTGATGAGACTTTCACCGCGGCGGCCCCCGCGGATTCGTAGCGGGAGTCACAACGACCGTGTTACGCCGGTGCCCATGCAAGTCGGGCAGGTCGTTCTCGTAGGCGTGCTGACGGCGGCGGCGTGTGGCGGGGGCGACGACCCGGGTCCGACGTTGACCTCCGAACATCCGCGGATCTACCTGCCGGCCCACCGGGCGCGGCTGATGGCCGCCTACCAGGCGCGCCACCCGGCGGCGATCCGGCTCAAGGCGAGCGCGGATCGCTGGGCGAGCGGGACGGAGGTCTGGGGCTTCCAGGGCTGGCACGCGGCGCTGATGGGCCAGCTCACCGGCGATCCCAAGTACTGCGCGGCCGCCGTCGAGGCGATCGACAAGCAGGTGCGCGATGCCGCCACCGACGTCGCGCGCGGCGAGCGGCCCGCGGTGGCGAACGACAGCTACCTCGAGATCGGCGATCTGATCGGCGACCTCGCGCTCGTCTACGACTGGTGTCACGAGGCCGTCGGCGAGCGCCGCTCCGCGTGGCTCGCCTACGCGCACCAGGCGGTGTGGAACGTGTGGAACCACGAGACCGCGACGTGGGGCGGCACGATGATGCCGTGGAGCGGGTGGGCCACCGACGATCCCGAGAACAACTATCACTACTCGTTCCTGCGGGCGACGATGCTGCTCGGCCTCGCGGCACACGACGACTACACGGGCGGCGGCGAGTGGCTCGTCGAGTTCCACGACAAGCTGATGAAGGGCACGCTGCTACCGAAGTTCGAGGCCGAGCTGGTCGGCGGCGGCTCGCGCGAGGGCACCGGGTACGGCGTGTCGCTGCGCAAGCTGTTCGAGCTCTACGATCTCTGGGAGGGCTCGACGGGCGAGAGCCTCGCGACGGCGACCACGCACACGCGCGCGTCGATGCTGCAGTTCATGCACGCGACGCTGCCGACGCTCGATCGCGTGGCCCCGACCGGCGATCACGCGCGCGACTCCGAGGCGAGGTTCTTCGACTTCCACCGCAACTACCTGCAGGAGCTGATTCACCTGTTCCGCGAGGATCCGGTCGCGCCGCGCGCGCAGGCGCTGCTGGCCGCGTCGACGGTGACGGAGATGGAGAACCAGTTCATGTTCGCGTACGACTTCCTGTACGCGAACGACGACGTCGTGCCGACCGCGCTCGAGGGGCTCGGCACCGCGTACTACGCGCCCGGGGTCGGCCAGCTCTACGCGCGCTCGAGCTGGGATCCGGCGGCGACCTGGGTGAACCTGATCGCCGGGCCGTACACCCAGTCGCACGCCCATCAGGACCAGGGATCGATCCTGCTCTACAAGGGCGGCTGGCTCGCGTACGACCCCAACATCGACTCGCGGTCGGGGCTCCGCCAGGAGGTCGACGCGCACAGCGTCGTCCGCATCATCTCGGGCGGCGACACCGTCGAGCAGCGCCCGAACACGGCGTCGAAGCTGGTCGCCCTGCGGCGCGGCGCGGGCTGGCTGCATGCCGCCGCGGATCTGACGCCGGCGTACAAGGGCGATCCCGCGGTGCAGAAGGTCGAGCGCGAGATGGTGTTCCTCGAGCCGAACATCGTCGTCGTGTATGACCGGGTCGCATCGGCACCGGGCACTCAGCAGATCTGGCAGCTGGCCACGCCCACCGCCCCCACGACGACGTCGACCCCGACGGTGAGCGCGAACGGCCATACCCTCAAGGTCCACCCGGTGCAGCCCTCCTCGATCTCCGCGGCGGTCCATTCGTTCGCGAGCGCCGACTCGGACTTCAGCTCGGGCTTCCGGCTCGACTTCAAGCAGCCGGGTGGCGATCGCCGCTACCTCAACGTGCTCGCGATCGACGGTGCGGTGACCGCGACCGCGGCCGAGCCCGACGGCGTGACGATCACGCTCGCGAGCGGGGGCACCGTGCGCGTGCGCTTCCAGCGCGACGCGATCGGAGGATCGCTGACCGTCGGAGGCGTCACCACGACGCTCGGCGCTGGAGTCGACCCGCTTCCCGAGTGAGCGCCGGTGGTCCCCGGTATGCACCAACCCGGTGCATGCGGACCCCGCTCACCCTGTGTCTTTTCACCGCGTGCGCGGCTCCTCAGGCGAGCGGCCGCGCGACCGAACACCAGGCGCCACCCCAGCGTCCCGCCGGGGACGCGGTCGCGGTGCGCGAGACCGCCGATCGATCGCCGGCACGCACGCATGCGTGCGCGGATCCCGTCCTCGCGGATCAGGTGACGAGCGGCGGCCAGCGCATCATCACCGCGGTGTCGTGCTGGCCCGCCGACCAGCCGGCCGAAGGTGCAGGTGAGGCGCCGGTCATCCGGCCGGCAGCCGGCGCGGCGACGCCCGGTGGCCACCGGCGGATCGCGACGGCGGAGGCCGAGCTCGTGCAGTGCAAGGGCATCCCGGAGCCGCAGCTCGTGCGCTCACCGTTGGTGGAGCGCGGCGCGATCGCGAGCCTGACGCCGATCCGGCGCGGCGTGCGGCTCGTCCTCGAGCGGGGCCCCCAGCACACGACGCGCTCGATCGGGCGGGCCATCGCGTGTCACCAGGGGCGCTACGTGTCGCTCGGCAGGCCCGCCACGTACAT
Organism: Myxococcota bacterium; assembly: GCA_030857245.1. Lineage (GTDB taxonomy): Bacteria > Myxococcota_A > Polyangia > Haliangiales > Haliangiaceae > JABFXX01. Next base: position 8,157 of record JALZOI010000082.1, on the reverse strand, counting down.
GCCCGACGATCCGACGCTCGTCGACGGCGCCGACATCGACGTCACCGAGGTCGATGGCCGCGTCGTGGTCACGATCCAGACCGGGAGCGAGGCCGCCGGCAAGGCCGTGATCGCGCGCGCGCGCCACCTCACGCGGGATCGCACCGCGGAGCGCTAGTTGATCCATTCGGTGACTGACGCGGCGCACGTCGCCGCCAGGAGCGGCTTGTCGCCGCTAGTCGATCCATCCGGTGACTGACGCGGCGCACGTCGCCGCCAGGAGCGGCTTGTCGCCGCTCGTCGATCCATCCGGTGACTGACGCGGCGCACGTCGCCGCCAGGAGCGGCTTGTCGCCGCTAGTCGATCCATCCGGTGACTGACGCGGCGCACGTCGCCGCCAGGAGCGGCTTGTCGCCGCTCGTCACCGGATCATCCCCCCGGTGACTGACGCGGCGCACGTCGCCGCCAGGAGCGGCTTGTCGCCGCTCGTCACCGGATCATCCGGTGACTGACGCGGCGCACGTCGCCGCCAGGAGTGGCTTGTCGCCGCTAGTCACCGGATCATCCGGTGACTGACGCGGCGCACGTCGCCGCCAGGAGCGGCTTGTCGCCGCTAGTCACCGGATCATCTGGTGACTGACGCGGCGCACGTCGCCGCCAGGAGCGGCTTGTCGCCGCTAGTCACCATAGATGGTGACTGACGCGGCGCACGTCGCCGCCAGGAGCGGCTTGTCGCCGCTAGTCACCAGACGCTGCACTGCTTCGCCGGACGCATCGGTGACCCCACCGGGCACCGGAAGGCGGTGGCGAACCCTGGCTGGTTGACGACCACGCCGTTGACGCGCCAGATCGACGGCGAGTGCGGGTTCGAGTGGGCCATCGTCTCGAGCCGCTCGGTCGTCACCTTCTCGCACCACGACTGCGCGTACGACAGGTAGTAGAGCTGGTCGTCGGTCAGCCCCTCGACCTTCGCCGGCGGCGGGGCCGGCTGCGCCGCGCGCCACGCCTGGTACGCGCGGTAGCCGAGCTTGACGCCGCCGTTGTCGGCGATGTTCTCGCCGGCGGTGAGCTGACCATCGAGCTTCACCTTCGGGACCGCCTCGTAGGCGCTGTACTGATCGACGATGCAGCGCGCCGCCGTCGCGTACTTCTCCTTCGTCGCCTTGCTCCACCAGTGCCGGAGGTTGCCGTCGCCGTCGAACTGGCTGCCCTCCTCGTCGAAGCCGTGCGTGATCTCGTGGCCGATGGTGCCGCCCGCGGTCGAGCCGAAGTTGACGGCGGGGTGGAACGACGCCGAGAAGAACGGCGGCTGGAGCTGCCCGGCCGGCACCGCGATCTCGTTGAGCGTCGGGTCGTAGTAGGCGTTCACGGTCGGCGGCGTCATCTGCCAGTCCTGGCGATCGACGGGCTTGCCGATCTTGGCGAGCTGGCGCGCGCGCTCCCAGCGCGTGGCTGCGTGGACGTTCGCGGCGAAGTTGGAGCGCGAGACCTCGAAGTCGTAGCTCCGCCAGCGCTCGGGGAAGCCGATCAGGTAGACCAGGCGCTCGAGCTTCTGCCGCGCGATGACCCGCGTGGGCTCGTCCATCCAGGTCAGCTCGTCGAAGCCGCTCTGCATCGCGGCGACGACGGCCTTCGCGAGCTCGATCGCGCGTGCCTTGGAGTCCCCGGCGAACCGCGCCTTGACGTACGACTGACCGAGCAGGTCCCCGAGGTCGCTATCGACGCGGTGCACGCAGCGCCGCCAGCGCGGTGGGATCTCCTTCACGCCGGCGAGCTCCTTCGCCATCGTGTGCGCCTCCTCGATCCAGGGCCGCCCGAGCTCGGTCGCGGAGTTGTGCAGCACGCTCCACGTCAGGTAGTCGCGGAGCACCGCGGGCTTCTCGGTCTCGAGCATCCGTGCGATCGCCACGTAGTACGACGGATCGTTGACGGTGATCTCGGGGACGTTCGAGAGCCCGAACCGCGCGAGGTACGTCGACCACGGGAAGGAGGGGGCGAGCCGCTGTTCGAGGCTCTCGCGATCGTAGAGGTGATAGACCTTGCGCGGATCGCGCCGCACGACGTCGGACTGCTGGAGCTGCGCGATCGCGGTCTCGATCCGCATCGCGTTCGCCGCCGCGAGCTTGGCCTCCGCGGCGGTCCGCCCCGCGAGCAGGAACATCCGCTGCATGTGCGCGACGTAGACCTGGCGGGTCTTCGCCATCGATCCGCGCTGCTCCAGGTAGTACTGGCGGTCGGGGAGGCCGAGCCCGGCCTGATCGATCGACGCGATCACCTTCGTGGCGTCCGCGAAGTCCTGCTGCGGCCCGAGCGCGAAGAACACGAACACCGCCGCCTCGTGCAGCGCGATCACGGCCTGCGCCGCGGAGGCCGCATCGGTCACGCGCGCGACGAGGTCGAGCAGCGGCTGGATCGGCGCGATGCCGGCGCGGTCGATCGCTGCCTCGTCCATGCAGGCGGCGTAGTAGGCGCCGACCTTGTCGAGCAGCGGATCCTCCCCCGGGGGCCTGGCGGCGGCGCTCTCCAGCACCTCCCGCAGCAGCACCTCGTTCGCGAGGTTCACGATCTGGATCGCGCCCCAGCTCGAGCGATCCGCCGGGATCTCGGCGGTCCGCAGGAACCCGCCGCACGAGAACGCATAGAAGTCGGTGCAGGGGTCGACGCCCGGATCCATCCAGCTCGGCACGATGCCGGCACCGGTGAGCGTCATCTCGGTCACCGGCGCGGCGGCCACCACGGGCGTCGGCGCCTGGATGACCGGCGCCGGGAGCCCGGGCGCGCGGCCGGTGCACGAGCCGACGGCCGCGATGCCGGGGACGGCGATCGACGCGACGCTCAACGCGAGGAGGCACCGCCGCATCGGGATGGTCGACGATAGCATCGCGTGTCGTCGGCGCCCGATCGCACCCGTGAGATCGCAGGGAGGACCGTGCGAGCGCGCTCGTTTGACAGCGTCCGCGCCGGAGCCAGCCTTGATCATGGTGTCGCTTCCGGCAGGAGACCTCGCGTCGGCGCTCGCGCGCGTCGCCCGGCCGATCCGCGGCGAGGACGAGATCGACCAGCTCGTCGAGCTGCTCGGCTCCGCGCGGTTCGTCCTCCTCGGTGAGGCGACCCACGGCAGTCACGAGTTCTACGCGCTGCGCGCCGCGCTGACCCGACGCTTGATCGGGCAGCGCGGGTTCGCGGCCGTCGCGATCGAGGGCGACTGGCCCGATGCGCTCCGCGTCGATCGCTACATCCGCGGGCTCGGCGAGGACGAGTCCGCGGACAGCGCCCTCGCGTCCTTCGAGCGATTCCCGCGGTGGATGTGGCGCAACGAGGATGTCGCTGCGCTCGTCGAGTGGCTGCGCTACCACAACGTCGACAAGACAGCCGGCGAGCGGGTCGGCTTCTACGGGCTCGATCTCTACTCGCTGCACGCCTCGATGCGCGCCGTGCTGTCGTACTTCCAGGAGGTCGACCCACGGGCCGCGGCCCGGGCCCGCGAGCGGTTCGCATGCTTCGATCACGCCGCGGGCGATCCGCAGCAGTACGGCATGAAGGCGCACTTCGGGCTGCAGCCAAGCTGCGAGACCGACGTCATCGAGCAGCTCGTCGAGATGCAGCGCCGGCACGCCGCCCGCTCCGGGCGGACTCCCGCCGGGGACGCCTGGTTCCACGCGATCCTGAACGCGCACGTCGTCAAGGATGCCGAGGCGTACTACCGCACGATGTTCGGCGGGCGGAGCGCGTCGTGGAACCTGCGCGACACGCACATGGCCGACACGCTCGACATGATCTCGAGCCACCTCGGCAAGCTCGACGCGCCCGCGCGGGTCGTCGTGTGGGCTCACAACTCGCACGTCGGCGATGCGCGCGCGACCGCGATGGGCGACGAGGGGCAGCTGACGCTTGGCCAGCTCATGCGGCAGCGCCACCCCGACGAGGTCGCGCTCGTCGGCTTCACGACGCACACGGGCACCGTCGAGTGCGCGTACGACTGGGACGAGCCCGGGAAGATCGAGCGCGTGCGGCCGAGCCTCCCCGGCAGCTGGGAGGACCTGCTGCACGCGACCAGGATCCCGCGCTTCATGCTGACCGCCCCGGCGCTCGCGAGCGTGACCGGCGAGGATGCGGAGCGGCTGCACCGCGCCATCGGCGTCGTGTATCGCCCGGAGTCGGAGCGCCGGAGCCACTACTACGAGGCGCGGCTCGCCCGCCAGTACGACGTGATCGTGCACGTCGACACCACGCGTGCGGTCGAGCCGCTCGCGCCGGTCGAACCGCCGCTCGCACCCGCCGGCCGTGGCGACGAGATGCCGGAGACGTACCCGAGCGGCATGTGACCGACGGTTCGCGCGGGCTCACGTGGGCACCGCGCCGCCCGCACCGAGATTGGTATGACCTCCAATGAATCGACGGGTGCGTCCATGTGCTGCGCGGGCGAGCACGGATGTTGCTGCGCTCGCGACCGAGAGGAGTCCATGCCACGCAAGCAACGCTTCAAACCGTCACGCAAGCCGAAGCAGGTCGAGGTCACGTCGCAGCAGCCCAGCGTTCACTCGACGAGCCCCGCAGCGAACCATTCCCCCGGCACCACGACGGTGACGTCCGAGTCTAGCCGTCTGGATGCCGTCGGGGCCGTCGGCCCGCCGCTGGCTTCGGAGGCGGCTGGAACGGCTCATGCGCGGCGCGACAGCGCCGTGATCGACGACGGTAACGAGGCTCCGGGCTGAGCGTTCGCGTCACTCCGAGCGCTCACGCCCGCGCGAATTGTTCCGTAGGTTTGCCACTTCACGCGTCCACCACGCGGCGAGACGTGCGCTATCCGCCGACTGCAGGGGCGTCGCCCGCACGACCTTCGGGACTCCGCTATAAGAGGGCGATGGCCTACAGGACCCGAACGTGGTGGATGCGGCACGCGCTGACTGACCGGCTCAAGAACGAGGCGTTCCTCGAGGCAGCCGTGACGAGCGCCTTCCTGATCGCGGCGGCCGACGGCCAGGCCAGCGAGCAGGAGTACGGCACGCTGCTCGATCGGCTCGAGCTGCTGGGCGGGGTCGATCGCGACACCATCGACGAGCTGCTCACCGCGGCAGCCCGGGACCTCGACGCCGCTGGCTTCGAGTCGCGGATCGCGCGCGTCGGTGAGCTGATCGGTGACCGCGACTCCGCCGAAGCGTCGCTGATGCTCGGACTCGCGATCGCCCTCGCAGACGATGACGTGTCGGACAACGAGCGCGAGATCGCATCGCAGCTCGCGACCGTGAGCGGGCTCGGCGGCGTCGATCTCGACGGCCTGATCGCCCAGATCCGCAGCTGATCGCTCACCCGTCGGAGTAGGGGCGGACGACCTCGCGATACACGGGTGCCGGGCGGACCCGCCCGTCGCGGTGCACCTTCTCCGCCTCGGGCTCGCGCTCGGCGTCGCGCTGCACCGGCTGCGGCTCCAGGTCATCCTGCTTGCCGGGCGGCCGGGGCACCTCGGGCGCCACCCGTTGAGGCGGCATCCGCTGCTCGCCCTTCTTGTGGATCATCTGTTCCGGCATCGCCTTCCTCCGTCCCTGCACGTTGGCCGCAAGCGCGGTGCCAGATCGCGAGCACCGGCGCCTGCACCTCGTTCGGGGTTCCTCGCAGCCGGCACGCGCGAGCTCGTCTCGGACGACGCCACGGACCGCCGGCGGCTCGGGCGCCCGAAGGCATCGCTCAGCACCCTTCCGCCCGCACGACGGTGGTCACGCGGGCTTGGCTCTCCGGCCTTCGACTCCGGCGCCCCGGGTGACCGAGCGACCCGTTCGGATCTCCGAGCCGTCACCACGAAGTGATAGCAACCGTCGTACTTCGGGCTCACAGCGGCGGCGCGCGCTCACGACGATGCGGACGCCGATCGCTCGTGCGAATGGGCTCCGCGTGGTCGTCGCGCACGTCGGCGCGCGGCCGCACGCGCACGCGAGGTGTGAAACAATGCCGCGGTGACACCGCTCATCGTCCTCGGGTGCGGCTACGTCGGGACCCGGCTCGCGCGGGCGGCGCTCGCAGCAGGCCGCACGGTTCGCGTCTGCGCGAGATCCACCGGTCGACTCGCGCCGCTCGGCGCGCTCGGCGCGCAGGTCAAGTACGTCGATGCCGCGATGACGAAGCAGCTCCCCGTCGCACTCTCGGGACTTCCCGGTGCGACGCTCGTGTACTCGATCCCGCCGGTCACCGGCTTGCCGCCGGGACACGCCATGCGCGCCGCGCTCCAGGCCGCCTACGGCGCGAACATCGGCTGCTTCATCCACTTCAGCTCGAGCGGGCTCTACGGCGATCAGCCCGACGACGAGGCGTGGATCGACGACGACACGCCGATCACGCGCGGCGACGCCGCGATGACGAACGTGCTGTCGGATGAGGCCGAGGTCGAGAGCTGCACCTTCGATCGGCTGCGCACCGTCACGTTGCGGCTGGCGCCCGTCTACGGCGGCGGCCGCGGCGTGCGGCAGCGCCTGCGCAAGGGTGACTACCGCCTGCTCGACGACGGCCAGCACGCGATCTCGCGGATCCACATCGACGACGTCGTCCGCATCGTGTTCGCCGCCGCCGAGCGCGCGCCGACCAGGTCCCGCTACCTGGTCGCGGACGACGAGCCGACCACCCAGGGAGAGTACGCGCGCTGGCTGTGCGAACGCCTCGCACTGCCACTCCCGCCGACGCGCGCGCTCCACGAGCCGGGTGCCAACCGCGTCGCGCACCGCAATCGCCGCATCCGCAACGCGCGCCTCAAGCAGGAGCTCGAGATCGAGCTGCTCTATCCCACCTTCCGTGAGGGCGAGGCCGCGATCGACGCCGAGGAGACGGCCTCCCGCGACAGCTGAGCGTGTAGGACGGAGCCGGACGCGCTGATCCGCCGCCCGCCGACACCGGAACAGCGTCCCGCCGACGGTCGAAGCCACCCGTGGAGCGTCCAATCACCATGATGATGAAGGTGTTGATCGTCGAGGACTCGAGGGAGCGGCGCGACGAGCTGGTCGACGCCCTGTGCGAACGTCATCAGCTCGACGTCCGCGGGGCTGGCACCCGTGCCGCCCTCGCGACGATCCCCGAGGGACCGGTCGATGCCGTGGTCGCCGGGCCCGGGCTACGGGCGGCGGCGGTCGAAGCGCTGATCGCCGCGGCCGCGACGACGCTCGTGATCGTCATGGTCGAGACCCCCGAGGATCAGGCGTGGCTCGATGCCGGCGCGAGCCACGTCGTCACCGATGCCGAGGAGCTCGCGGCCACGCTGCAGGCGATCGCCCACGAGCGCGCCGCCGAGCAGCAGCGCGGCCAGGACGATCCGCGCGAGCGCGCCAGCACGTCGGACCTCCTGCTCACCGGCATCGCGCGCGGCGCACGGATCCGCGAGCATCTCCGGGTGCGGCGCGCCCGCGAGGCGTTGCACGCCGGGTCGCAGCTCGCCGCGCGGTTGATCGCGCACCCCCGCGACGATGCCCCGGATCTCGAGACCGTCGATCTCGCGACCCAGCTCACGGCGATGGTGCCGTACCTGCAGCACCTCCTGCCGGAAGGTGTGGAGGTCAGCGTGATCAGCGAGGCCGCCACGCCGCGGGTCCGCTGCATCGCGGCCGAGGTCGAGCGCCTGGTCCTCAACATCGTGCTCGATGCGAGCGAGCGCATGCCGTGGGGCGGCACCGTCTGGTTGATCGTCGAGCGCGACGGCGCGGAGCACGTGCGGCTCGAGGTGCTCGACACCGGCAACGGCGTCCCGCCGGCCGCGCCGGTCACCCGCTCCAAGCGCCGGATCGCGCTCGACCTCGCGCGCCCACAGATCGAACGGCACGGCGGTCGGCTGCGCAGCGTGCGCCAGACCGGCGGGGCCTCGAGCGTGCAGCTCGTGCTGCCGACCGCCAGCTGAGCGGCCCTGCACCCCAGGACCCGGAGCCGCCCGAGTCGCTCGAGATCGGAGTCGACACGGACGTCAGCGACGACGACCGCGGCACGCGAGACCGGCTGCTGGACCGCGGTGAGCTGTCCGATCGCGCGCCGCCTTGGCGGCCAGCGACGGCGCCCAGGCGCGGCGGTGCAACCGTCGGCGGCCCCGCGCGTCTTGCTGCCATGTACGCGCGCCGGCTGGCGATCCTGGGAGCGATAGGCGGCGTGCTCGGTAGCTCGCTCGGCTGTGCGCCGGCCGGGTCCTCCCGCGCGCCCCGGCCGACGGT
>JALZOI010000565.1 GCA_030857245.1 Myxococcota bacterium | reverse complement strand
CGTCGTCGCCGCGGCCGTCGCCGCCGCCGCTCGCGTCGAGGTCATCCCGGGGCCGAGCGCCGCGCTCGCGGCCCTCGTCGGCTCGGGCCTGCCGACGCACCGCTTCACGTTCTTCGGATTTCCGCCGCGCGAGTCGGGCGCGCGCCGCGAGCTGTTCGGGACGCTGCGCGATGACGTCGCGACGCTGATCTTCTACGAGGCTCCCGATCGCGTCGGCGCGACGCTCGCCGATCTGGCGGCCGCGTTCGGTGCCGACCGCCGCGCGAGCCTCGGTCGCGAGCTCACGAAGATCTACGAGGAGCACGTGCGCGGCACGGTCGGCGAGCTCGCGACCCGCTACGCCACGGTGTCGCCGCGCGGCGAGTGCACGCTCGTCGTCGAGGGCGGCAGCGGCAGCGTGGTCGTCGTCGACATCGAGGCCGAGCTCACGAAGCTGCTCGCCGCGGGCCTCGGCCCGAAGGACGCCGCGCAGCGCCTCGTCGTCGTCACCGGCAAGCCGCGCCGCCAGCTGTACCAGCTCGCGCTGTCGCTGCAGCGCTCCGCCTCCGCGCCCGCGCCCGATGACGGCGACGACGACGAGGAGGACGCGTGACGGGCCCGCTGCGCTTCGAGGGCGATCTGCCGCACCTCACCACGCACCGCCGGACCCTGCCGTGTGGGCTCGAGGTGATCGTGCACCCCGATGCGAGCGTGCCGCAGGTCGCCGTCAGCGTCTGGTACCGCGTGGGCAGCTCCGACGAGCGGCCCGATCGCACGGGGTTCGCGCACCTCTTCGAGCACCTCTTCAAGAGCTCGCCCGAGCGGCTCGGCGGTCATCACCACTACGACGTCTTGCGGCGCGCCGGGTCGACCGAGGCGAACGCGTCGACGAGCGCGGATCGGACCGCGTACCACGAGGTGATGCCGGCGCATCAGCTGCCGCTCGCGCTGTGGATCGAGAGCGAGCGCATGGGCTACTTCGCGCCCGACTTCGACGAGGAGCGCCTCGTCACCCAGCAGGCGGTCGTCCGCGCCGAGCGCCGCCAGCGCTACGAGGACGTGCCGTACGGGCTCGAGCGGTTCGCGATCGCGCAGGCGCTCTATCCCGAGGGCCACCCACTACGGCACCTCACGATCGGGCGCCACGACGACATCCAGGCCGCCACCTTCGAGGACGTCCTCGCGTTCTACCGGACCTGGTACGTGCCCGCGAACGCGACGCTCGTGATCGCCGGGGATGTGCCCGCGGATCTCGATGCGCAGGTCGATCGCTACTTCGGCAGCTTCCCACGCTCGCAGCGCCCGCGCCGGCCGGTGCCCGCGCCGGTCACGGCGACGCGCAGCATCGATCAGGTAAGCGACAAGTTCGCGGCGCTCACGCGGATCCATCGCACCTGGCTCGGCCCCGGCGCGTTCGCGGACGGTGAGCCCGAGCTCGACATCCTGACGACCGCCTGGTCCGCGGTCGGCACCGGCGCGCTGTGGCGCAAGCTCGTCTACGAGACGCAGCTCGCGCAGCGCGTCTCGGCGTGGACGACGAACGGTCGGATCGGGGGCGAGGTCCACGTCGCCGTCGATCTCCGCACCGGCGCGGATCCCGCCGCCGTGCGCGCGATCCTCGATGACCAGTGCGCGCAGGGTGTCGACGAGCGCGCCATCACCCGCGCGGTCACCCGCCGCGAGGCCGGCGCGGTGTGGTCCCTCACCGGGCTCGCGCGCCGCGCCGGGATGCTGCAGCGTTACATGCTCCATACCGAGCAGCCCGACGGCCTCGCGACCGAGCTCACGAGCTATCGCGCGGTGACCCCCGCGACGATCGCCGGCGCGCTCCGGCGCTGGATCGACCCCGCGCGCATGGTCGAGATCGAGACGGTGCCGGCCGCGAAGGCGGCACGCGTCACGGCGTAGCGCCAACCGGCGTCAGATGCCCGGCGTCAGATGCCCGGCGTCGGGGGCTTGAGGATCGTGAGCGTCTTCTGGATCCCCGGCGTCATCGTGACGACGTTCTTGTCGTCGACCCACACGACCTCGAGGTCGGTGAGCTTCTCGCGCTTCAGCAGGGCGAGCGACTTCGCCGGGCCGAGGATGAACAGCACCTTCGACCACGCGTCCGCGGTGAACGCATCCTTCGCGCGGATCGTGACCGACCGCGAGGCCCGCGCCGGCTGCCCGGTGCGGGGATCGAGGATGTGGTGGTAGCGGACGCCGTCCTTGACGAAGCCGCGCTCGTAGTCGCCCGACGTCGAGAACGAGCGATCCTCGACGGGTGTCACTGCGAACATCGTCTCCTTCGAATCGCCGCGCGGATCGCGGATGCCGACCACCCACGGCTTCTCGGCCTTCTTGCCGGCGATGTACATGTCCCCGCCGGCCTGCACCATGAAGCTGGTGAAGCCGGCGTCGTGCAGCAGCTTGACGCACCTGTCGACGGCGTAGCCCTTCGCGATCCCGCCGAGCGTCAGCGACATCCCGGGCTTCTTGAGGAAGACGGTGCGCTTCGCCTTGTCGAGCACGACGTGCTGGTAGCCGATCACCGCGAGCCGGCGCTGGACGTCCGTCCGGGCGGGCAGGGTGCCGTCCATGTCCTGGTCGAACTTCCACAGCCCCTTGAACGCGCCCACCGTGATGTCGAAGATGCCGCGCGTGCGCTTCGCGATGTCCTGCGCGCGCGCGATCACCGTGAACGTCTCCTCGGAGACGGCGACCGGCTGCTTGCCGGCGGCGGCGTTGATCCGCGAGACCTCGGAGTCCGGGGTCCACGTCGTCATCACGCCGTCGAGCCGCTTCATCTCCGCGAACACGGCCGCGGCGGCCTTCGCAGCGGCGAGCTCGTCATCGGTCCACAGGAAGACGGAGATGACCGTACCCATCGCCTGGCCGGTGTAGACGAGCTTGCGATCGGGGTCGGGCGCAGCCGTGGCCCGGCCGCCGCCGCCCGCCAGCACGATCCCGAGCACGACCGCGACCGCGAGGACGGCGCGGCGCATCAGCGGAACCAGTCGACGACCCGCAACAGGATCAGGATCGCGCCGACCCCGAGCGAGACGAGGACCGCGCTGACCGACATCGCGAGCGTGCCCTGGGTCTCCTGCTGGATGCCCTTCCACATGCCGTAGCAAGCGGGGATGGCTCCCGATGCGGCGATCACGCCGCCGAGAATCGAGCCGCGCGTGAAGCCCTGCACGGCCGCGATCGCGATCCCGAGCACCACGAGGCCGAACGCGACCATCGCAGGAGTCTTGCTGTCAGCCACCATGCGTTGAACCTAGCACGACGCTCGGAGGCAGCCCGAGCGAGTTCGGGTCGGCCCCGTGCTCCGTCGCGGGGGTCCGCCAGGGTCCGTTGCCGGCGTCCGTTGCCGGCGTCCGTTGCCGGCGTCCGTTGCCGGCGTCCGTTGATATCGAGCGGGAGCGTCAGCTCTCCGAGTACATCCGTATGTTCTCGCGCATCACGTCGTCGGTGAGTGCCTTCTGCACGGGCTCGAGCAGGCAGTCGGCGAGCACGATGAACATGTCCTCCACGCTCTTCTCCGCGACGATCTTCGAGAGCAGCTGCTTGGCATCTCGAGAGTCGTCGCCGGCCAAAAGCTCCCTCACCTTTGCCACCGTCAGATCACCCTGGAAGTCGATCATCAGATGTTGTCGGAGGTACTCGATCAAGCGATTCACGAAAACCAGATACAGCACCGCGCGATCCGGATCAACGGCGGGAGGAGACAACCAACGCTTGCGTGACTCGTCGAGGTGTCCGACGATGGCGTCATGCCCCGCGTGCTGCTCACGGGCTTCTGCGCCGTGCCCGGTCCACGGCGCGCGGGCGTGCAGCTCCGGCACGTGATCCGGGCGCTGACGCCGCTGCACACGGTCGATCTGCTGGTCGTGCGCGAGGGCGAGCAGGCCTACGTCGAGCGGCAGGGATCGGTCCGCGTGCTGCGCGTGCCGACGCAGGAGTCGGACCTGCGCTCGCAGATCCAGGCGTTCCAGCGCGCGCTCAAGCGCCAGCTCGATGGCGCTGACTACGACGTCGTCCACTGTCGCGACAGCTGGAGCGCGATCCCGGTGCTCGAGGCGCGGCAGCGGCTCGGCTACGCGGTCGTCTATGACCTGACGCGCTCGCCGCTCGGCGAGACCACGTTCGATGCCGAGCTCGACGCGCAGTACGTACGCGACGAGGAGGCGTGCCTCGGTGCCGCGGATCTCGTGCTCGCCCCGACGCCCGCCGCGGTCAAGTCGCTGCAGAGCCGCGGCTCCCCGGACGCGGCGTCGCGGATCGTGCTGTCGCCGCCGGGCGTCGATGTCGACCGCTTCGACTGGGACGAGCCGCCGCAAGCCGGTCCGCCGCGCCTCCTCTACGTCGGCTCGATCGATCCGGGGCGCGGCGTCCGCGTCCTCGTCCGCGCGATGGCGGCGATCGTCCGCGAGGTCGACTGTCGGCTGACGATCGCGGGCTCGATGGCGCCGAAGTTCGATCAGCCGCTCCGCGACAGCATCCGCGAGCTCGGGCTGACCGACAAGATCGAGCTGCTCGCGCCGGTGGATCACGATCAGCTGCCCGCCCTCTACGCGCAGGCCACGGTCTGCGTGGTGCCGGCGGCGGCGGATCTCACGCCGAACCCCACCGTCGTCTATCCGACGAAGATCCTCGAGTACATGGCGTGTCGCCGCGCCATCGTGGCGCCGCGCCGCGAGACCGTCGCGCAGGTCGTCGAGAACAACCGCGAGGCGCTGCTGTTCGAGCCCGGCGATCCCATCGATCTCGCGCGCAAGGTGCTGCGCCTGCTCGGCGAGCCGATGCTCCGCGAGCGGATCGCGCAGCATGCCTACGAGCGCGTGCGTCGTGACTTCACGGCGAGCGCGGCGCGCCGGGCCCTGCGCAGTGCCTACGACATCGTGGTCGAGCGCTTCGCGATCCAGCCGGTCGCCGAGCCCGACGAGGCGCCGAAGCTGGTCGAGATGCTCGCGGACGACGACTTCGAGGCGACGCTGTTCGAGGAGGCGCCGGCCTCACCCGCGGTCGATACCGCGCTCAACAGCCTCGAGCCGCTCGACGACGCGCTGGCCTCACTCGACAGCGACAGGGACATCGACAGCGGCAGCGCCGAGGCGGTCGCCGCGCCGCCCGGCCCGAACGAGCCCGACGAGACGATGGAGCGTGCGCCGGTCC
>JALZOI010000564.1 GCA_030857245.1 Myxococcota bacterium | reverse complement strand
ACCGGCGGCGGTCTCGATCACGGCGCGGCCCATGCGGCCCGACGGACCGAGCACGCAGACCCGCGCCTCGGTCACAACATGCCCTGGGCGTGGAGCTCGGTGCGGAGCTGCTCGAGCAGGCCCGCGCTCGCGGCCACGAGCGGGAGCCGGACCTCCGTCGAGCAGCGGCCCATCAGCGACAGCGCGGCCTTCGTGGGTGCCGGGCTCGGCTCGGCGAACAGCATCTGGCTGAGCACGCGGAGCTCGAAGTGCCGCTGCTTCGCGCGCGCCCAGTCGCCGGCCTCGACCGCGTCCCACATGTCACTCATCGCGCGGGGTGCGACGTTCGAGACGACCGAGATCACGCCGCGCGCACCGACGGCGTAGAGCGGGAACGACGTGCCGTCGTCACCCGACAGCACGGTCATCCGGTCGCCGACCTTGGCGACCAGCTCGCTGCCGCGGACCAGGTTGCCGGTCGCGTCCTTGATGCCGATGATGTTCGGCAGCTCGGCGAGCCGCACGACGGTGTCGGTCAGCAGATCGCACGCGGTGCGGCTCGGCACGTTGTAGAGGATGATCGGCAGCTTCGTCGACTTCGCGATCGCCTCGAAGTGCCGGAACAGGCCCTCCTGGCTCGGGCGGTTGTAGTACGGCGTGACGTGGAGCAGCGCGTCGGCGCCGGCGTCCTCGGAGGCCTTCGTCAGCTCGAGCGCCTCGCTCGTCGCGTTGCCACCGGCACCGGCGACCACCGGCACGCGACCGCGCGCCGCCTTCACCATCGCGGCGATCACCGCGACGTGATCATCGACGTCGAGTGTCGCCGACTCACCGGTGGTGCCGACGGCGACCAGGCCATCGACGCCCTGCTCGATCTGCCAGTCGACGAGCTTCGCCAGCGCTTCGAAGTCGACCTTGCCACCCTTGAAAGGAGTGACCAGTGCGGTGAGACAGCCTTCGATCGCGTGCTTCGCCATGTCGTCCTCTTTCCGTCCTCATACATCCAACGTTTGGCGGTGCAATGCAATTCGCGCCGGGCGCGGAGCGCCGCACGAACCGCGCCCCGAGGCACGCATGCCGGCTCGCGGCGGGGATCCTCGCACCGGGCCCACCCGACGCTTGACCCCGGGCGCACGAGCGGATGAGATGGGCTCATGCGCCGGGTGTTGCCGTGGGTGTTGCCGTGGGTCCTGATCGCGGCGTGCGGCGGCGGCGTCGAGGACGTGATCGACGTCTCCTTCACCTCGCCCTCCCCGGGCGCGAGCTTCACGCGCGATCAGCTCGGCGCGACCGGCGCGCTCGCGGCGATCGTGCCGTTCGAGCTCGCGATCAGCGGCTCGCCCTCGCGCATCGGCTTCACCATCGGCACGACGCCGCTGCCGGACGTCGAGGCGGCCGGCACGATCGAGGTCCGGAGGCCCGGCATGCTGACGCTGACGGCCACCGCGTACGACGGGGACGAGGCGATCATCAGCTCGTCGGTCGACGTCACGGTCGTCGACCTCGCCCTCACGAGCTGCAAGGCGTGGCTCGACGTCTACCAGATCGATTACACGGTCGGCCCGACGCAGCCCGGCGTGAAGGACCCGGTCACCGCGAAGCTGCCGATCAACGGCATGCCGTACCAGGTGGTCGGCGCGACCACCCCGCGGACCCAGATGTACGGCGACTGCACCCTCATCAAGTCGCTCGCCGAGGCCGCGCCGCACTTCCGCGAGCGTGGGCTGGCGGAGGTCACTGACTACGGCGTCTACAACTACCGTTGCATCGGCAGCGGCACGCCGCCGAACTGCCCGAACGGCCTGTCGCAGCACTCGTTCGGCACCGCGATCGATCTCGCCGGCTTCACGGGCACCGACGGCACGTACTACTCGGTCAACGATGACTGGGTGATCGATCCCGCCGATGACACCTGCACGGCCGCGACGGTCGAGGGCAAGGACCGCTTCCTCCACGAGCTGATCTGCGAGCTCAAGACGGCGGAGATCTGGAACATCGTGCTGACGCCGAACTACAACGCGGCGCACCGCAACCACTTCCACGTCGACCTGACGCCGGACTCGGACTTCATCGAGCGCCGCGGCGAGCCCGTCGGACACTAGCGGGCGGCTCCGCCCCGGACCCCGCGGGGCTGGGGCACGCCCGCGATGACGCGGGTTGGCCGGGCGGTGTGACAAACCTCTCGGTGTGCGCGCGTGGCGCCCGGGCTCGTACATCCTTGGTGTTCGAACGATTGACGTTGGCGCCGGCGACCGAGGATAGTCCCGCCCAATGAACGGCAAGCGATTCTTACTCGTGCTCGTGGCGGCGCTCGGTAGCGCGGCGGCGGGATGCGGCGACAACTCCAAGATGTGCGGCAGCGGCACCACCGACGTGGACGGCGTGTGCACGGGCGGCGGTCAGTGCACCGGCGGCACCATCCTCGATGCCACCACCAACACCTGCGTGATCGATCCGGATGCGTGCCAGGACGGGACGGTCCTCGTCGGCACCGCGTGTGTCGATCCGGCGCACGTCACCACCGATCTCACCGAGGCCGCCGAGCCGAACGGCCTCGGCCTGTTCGGTGAGACCAGCGCCGACGGCGCGGGAGAGATCGTCCTCAAGCCAGCGGGCGAGAGCTTCGTGTTCAAGGGCAAGATCGTCCCGTTCCAGGATCTCGATGACGACGGGCAGCTCGACCCCGATGTCGACACCTACCTCGTCGAGGTCAGCGGCCCGACGCTCGTGAGCGCGTCCGTCGACGGCCTGCACGGCCTCGCCGGCGGCTTCATCTCGATCGCGGTGGTCGGCGAGACCGACCCGCTCGCCGACTGGCAGCGGTTCGCGATCAACCTGACCGGCGACATGTCGCGCCGCCAGCTCTTCCTGCCGGCCGCCGGGATCTATGCCCTCGCGATCACCGATTCGCGCACGCTGTTCACCGGGGCCGCGGCCGGCGCCGCGAGCGGCGAGCTCGACTTCGAGTACTACGTGACCATGAGCCAGCTCGCGCTCACCCCGACGGCCCTGACCGTCACGGCCGGTCGAGCGAGCGCCACCGGCGAGCTCGCGCCCGGCGAGGTGAAGCTGTTCTCGGTGCCGATGGGCGAAGGCATCAACGTCGCGGAGCTCGACATTCCGACGGACCTCGCGACCGAGTCCCTCGTCATCATCAACACCAGCGGCGCGGCGACCACCGTCCGCGCCGTCGAGGATGCCCCGGACGACGTCGACCCCGCGGCGGCCAGCGTGCTCGGCTTCCGCACCGGCGACACCACGATCGTCGCGGTCGACCACGTGATCAACTTCGCGAGCTCGCCGATCGACTTCGACCTGTCCATCACCGCCGGCGGCGCGGGTCAGCTCTCGACCTCGGGTGGCACCGCGACGCAGCCCGCGAACGGCGTCGACCTGAGCACGTTCTACTACGACGTGGCGACCGACCTCGAGATCACCGGCATGAACCTGGCGTTCAGCGTCCCGGTCACCGGTGTCGTCGTCGACGAGAACTTCGGGATCTTCGCGAACTTCACGTTCCATCCGTCGTCCGGCTTCCAGCGCGGCGACACCTTCAGCAGCTACAAGGGCCTGCTGCGGCACCGCACGAAGGGTCGGTACTACTTCCTCGTCTTCGATCCCGCTGACGACGTCGCCAGCCTGGTCGCCACGAGCACGTACGCGCCGGTCGCGGCGACGCCGATCACGACGGGCACGCCGGTCACCGAGACCCCGAACACCTTCGAGTCGAACCCGTTCACGTACAACCCCGGCGGCGAGCCGTGGCAGCTGTTCGACGCCACCGGCACGGAGACCGGGACGATCGTCCAGACGTTCCTCGATCCGGCCCGGACCACGCGCGGCGAGCTCGGCTACGGCTTCGGTCGCCTCGACGCGCTCGCCTCGACCTGCGTCAGCAACACGGGCGTCGACGCCTGCGCCGACATCCGGCCGCTCTTCGTCCAGGCCAACCCGCCGACCGGCACGACCACGGGCCGGATCCTGCTGGACGACCGTCCCTACCAGGACGCGCGCAACTACCTCGTCACGGTCAACACGCAGACCGTGACGGGCGCGTCGTTCGAGCTCGACTACGCGGTCCGCGAGCACACCGACCTCGGCACCGTGGCGGTCGGCACGCCGGCGACCGCGGCCGATCAGCCGCTCGCCGCGACGACGGACGTGCGGCACTACCTGCTGCAGACCGCGGCCGGTAACGGCCTCGCGATCGCGGTGACCCCGGATCAGGGCACGCCTCCGCTCGACACCCGGATCCAGCTGCTCAACGCCAACGAGTCCGCGCGCGGTGCGCTGGTCAACAACGGCGCGGCCGGCGCGGCGGACACCGTGCAGGAGATCCAGACGGGCCTCGGCTGGACCGCGTTCCGCGTGACCCCGGCGGCGGCCTCGACCGGCGGCACCTTCGATCTGACGGTGACGGCGACCCCGGCGGTGACGTACACCGCGGTGGCGGGCACCACGACCTTCGTGGATGCCTGCACGGCGGGCGCGGCGATCACGATGAACGATCTCGACGAGGGCAACTCCGTCGCGAACCTCACCGCGCCGACCGGGTTCTCGCACTTCGGGTTCGGCGCGCCCCAGCTCAAGGTGTTCGCCAACGGGTTCGTGTCGTTCGACACGGCGACCGCGTGCGCTTCGGTCGGCAACGGCTGCTTCTTCGCCAACGCCAACATCCCGCTGGCGGCGGCCCCGAACGCGCTCGCGGCGCCGTTCTGGGACGATCTGGTGCTCGACGCGGTCGGTGGTGCGTGCCAGCAGCTCAGCGGCACCAAGCTGACCGTGCAGTGGCGGGGCATCGACTTCAACACCGACGAGGACGTCGCCTTCCAGCTGATCCTCGACGGCGCCGACAGCTCGGTCGAGTTCGTCTACGCCTCGACGCACGTGCCCACCGGGGCGCGCGCGACGATCGGCCTCGAGAACAGCAACGGCAGCGCGGCGAACAAGATCGGCTTCAACACGGCCGGCGCGATCACGCCGGGCGCCTCGATCAAGCTGACCCCGAACTGAGCATGCACGTGGGGCCTCGACGCGTCCTGATGGTGGGTGCCGGTGCCCTCGTGATCGGGCTGCTCGGGGTGCTCGCGATGCGGGCCGCCGAGGACGCCGCCCCGTCGCACGTGCCGGCGCCAGCCGCGGCGAGCCGCTCGAGCCGCAGCGCACCGG
>JALZOI010000081.1 GCA_030857245.1 Myxococcota bacterium | reverse complement strand
GACGAAGATCGCGCCGCGCAGGAACGTGCCCGTCGTCATGATCACGGTGCGCGCCCGGTAGCGGACGCCCATCGTCGTCGTGACGCCCGCGATCACCTGCCGGCTGCCCTCGCCCGCCTCGCCCGACGCCACGGTGCCGAGCTGGGCGACCTCGCCCTGGCGGAGCGCGAGCCGATCGCAGCGCTCGAGCCGCATCCGCATCTCGTCGCGGTAGCGGCGCTTGTCCGCCTGCGCGCGCGTCGACCGCACGGCCGGGCCCTTGCTCGCGTTGAGCCGGCGGAACTGGATGCCGGTCTGATCGATGACGCTCGCCATCTCGCCGCCGAGCGCATCGAGCTCCTTGACGAGGTGCCCCTTGGCGACCCCGCCGATCGCCGGGTTGCACGCCATCTGCGCGACCATGTCGAGGTTGCCGGTCAGCACGAGCACGCGCGCCCCCATCCGCGCGGCGGCGAGCGCGGCCTCGCAGCCGGCGTGGCCGGCCCCGACGACGATCACGTCGTAGGCGGCTGGGTACTCGTAGGTCTGCATCGGCGCGTCCCGCGATCTAGCACGTCACGGTCGCTACTCGGGCTCGGGCTCGCCGGCCGAGGCGCCGCGCTTGCCCTCGCCCGCCCCGCACGACGGATCCCCCGAGGGCTTGTCGGGCGTGAACTTGTAGACGTCGAGGGCGAGCCGGACCAGCAGCTCGCTCGGATGCGCGCCATCCGGCGCCTTGCCGTGGTCCCACGTCAGGCCCTTGATCTTCGTCGAGCCACACGCGTCGTGGAGGTTGCGATCGACGTCGCGGTACGAGGCCTTGGCGGCGTCGAGATCGGAGAACGAGCACACGCCGGGGTGGCCGCACGTGAACGCGAACGTCGAGTACCAGGTCTTCGCCGGGACACCGAGCTCCTGGACGGCGAGCGAGACCGAGACGCCCTCGGGGTTCGAGGCGCGGAGCTCGAGCGGGTGCTGGCCCGGGGCGAGATCGACGTAGAAGCACGCCTCGGCGGTCTCGGGGCTCTTGTAGAGCTGGTGGCCGGGCAGCGTGACCCACAGCGGCTGGGCCGACGCGAGGCGCAGCTCGAAGCGCTTGCGGCCGCCGTCGGGGACCCCCACGTCCTCGGCGCCCTGGCGGCAGGTGCAGCGATCGGTGGTGCACAGGGGCCCGGCGAGCGGCCCCCGCGTCACCTTCTCGGGGGTGGGGCCGATCTTGATCTGGGACCGCGATCCCGAGCACGCCGCCCACAGGCCGAGGCCGGCCGCGAGCGCTACAGTTTGGCTGCGCATGTGCCTCTTTATCGCAGGCAACACCTTCCGACCGCCAGCGGTCCTATCCCGCGCCGGGATCCCCCGGTTGATCCGCCTACCCGCCCGGTGTATCAACCTCCACCCGCGATCAAACCCATGATTTCGACCAAAGCTGTCAAGGTGTT
Organism: Myxococcota bacterium; assembly: GCA_030857245.1. GTDB lineage: Bacteria > Myxococcota_A > Polyangia > Haliangiales > Haliangiaceae > JABFXX01. The sequence continues at coordinate 15,321 of JALZOI010000081.1, read as the reverse complement.
AGCCAAGTACGCCGTCCTCGTGGGCCTCGCGATCGGCGTCGGAGGCCTCGGCGCCGCCTGCGGTGGCAAGTCGGGCGGCGGCTCGGTCGATTACTCGGTCTCCGCGCAGAAGAACTACGAGAAGGGGCTCAAGGAGCTCGAGACCAAGGACTGGATCGCGGCCTCGAAGTACTTCGGCTTCATCAAGAGCCGGTTCCCGTACTCGAAGTACGCCGTGCTCGCCGAGCTCCGGCTCGCCGACGCCGAGTTCGGCGCCGAGCAGTACCTCGAGTCGATCGACAGCTACCGGCTGTTCATCAAGTTTCACCCGACCCACGAGATGGTCGCGAACGGCTACGCGACGTTCCGGATCGGCGAGGCCTACTACAAGCAGCTCCCGGGCGACTTCTGGATGTTCCCGCCGTCCTTCGAGAAGGACCAGTCGGCCACCGAGGACGCGGCGAACGAGCTCAAGAGCTTCCTCGACAAGTACCCGGACTCCCCGCATCGCCCGAGGGCGAAGGAGATCCTCGAGAAGGTCGGCAAGCGGCTCGCCGATCACGAGTGGTACGTCGCACGCTACTACTGGGATCGCGGCAAGCCGATGGCGACCGTGCTCCGGCTGCGCCGCCTGCTCGAGCGCTATCGGGGCGTCGGCTACGACGAGGATGCGCTGTGGCTGCTCGGCCGCGCCTATGTCGCGGTCGCGATGCCCGACCGCGCGAAGGGCGCCTGGACCGAGCTCGTCGACAAGTATCCGAAGAGCGAGCACGCCGGCGACGCGCGCTCCGCACTGGCGAACCTGCGCTGATCCGATCCCGTGTCGCCCCGCGCGACCGGCGATCCGGGTGGCGGTTGGCGTCCTGCGTTACGCTCGCGGCATGGCTCCCGACCGTGTCGAACAGCTCATCGCGCTCGGCCGCGAGCACTACAACGCGAACGAGTACGAGCGCGCCGAGCCGTTCCTCGCCGAGGCCGCGGCGGCGCGACCGAGCTTCCCCGACCTCTACAACATGCTCGGCGTCGTCTATCACGCGCAGGGGCGGTTCCAGGATGCCGAGCATGCGTTCGAGTGCGCGATCAACCTGAACCCGCGCTACACCGAGGCGGCGCTCAACCTGTCGGTGACCTACAACGAGCGCGGCAAGTACGACCAGGCGCGCGAGGTCTACACCCGCGCGGTGTCGGCGAGCGTGGGCCAGCCGAACGCGCTCGATCGCTTCGCGCGCGGCAAGCTCGCCAACATGCACGCCGACCTCGGCGCCGCGTACGCCGGCCTCGCGATGTTCGACGAGTCCGTGCGCGAGTACGCGAAGGCGCTCGACCTCGCCCCCGACTTCGCGGACCTCCGCGTGAAGCTCGGCAACGTGTACCGCGACATGGGCGTCCACCACGCCGCGATCGCCGAGTTCGAGCACGCCAAGCGCCTGCGTCCCGACTTCATCCCGGCGCGCATCCACCTCGGCGTGACGCTGTTCTCGCTCGGACGTCGCGAGGCCGCGCTCGCCGAGTGGCAGGCCGTGCTCGCGCTCGATCCCGCCAACAAGAGCGCGCAGCTCTACGTCCGGATGGCGACCGACGAGCACGGCCCGCGGCCCGGCAGCGCGCTGCCGCGCTAGCAGGCGCTACGCGCGCGCGGGGGCGCGATCGCGAGCAACGCTACGCCGCGGCCGCGGTGTCACACGAGCGTGCGCGGGTCGTCCGTGGCGGTGGTGAGCTCGGTGCTCGTCCACGCGTGCGTGCTGGCATGGTCGGGAGTACGCGGCCCACCGCGCGAGGTGCCCGTCGAACCGTCCGTGCCCGCGATGGTAGCCACCCTCGCAGCGCCCGCGGAGTCACCCGTGGTCGAGGTCGCGCTGCTCGGCGAGCTGCCGCCGAGCAGCCGCACCGCCGCCGACGGCGGGATCACGCCGCCGGCGCCGCCCGCGCGAGGACGGATCACGACGCGCGGCGGCGGCTCGACGACCGCCACCGAGCTGCCCGCGGCCGGCACCGGCGAGCGCTCGCGCTACCTGACGATGCGCGGACCCGGGGACGAGCCGCTGCAGGGTCCGTCGGAGGGCTTCACCGCGGACTTCCTGAACCGCAGCAAGCAGCTCCCGCCGCCACCCGACATCCCCGGCGAGCGTGTCGGGCAGGAGATCGCGGACCTGCGCGCGGAGATCAAGCGCACCGGGCGGTCCAGCCCAGGCGAGCTCGAGGCGAAGCGCATCCAGCTCGTCCGACTCAACCAGGAGCGCGAGGCCGAGGAGCTGAAGCCCGATGGTGGCGGGACGTACAGGACCGAGAAGCCGACGTTCCGCGCGAAGGTCCATGCCGATGGCTCGGTCGCGCTCGAGGACAAGCCGCAGAACATGGACCTGCAGGATCGCATGATGCTTCGCCGCGGCATCGATCCGTACGGTCGCAACAAGCTGAGCTACCTCGACCGCACGCGCGATCAGCGGGTCGCGGTCGGCACGCGCCACCGCGCGCAAGAGCTCGGCTCGTCCGTCATCTACATGCAGCAGCACATCGTGCGGCTGTGGGCGACGACCACCGACGAGGCCACGCGCAAGCGGGCCCTCTTCGAGCTGTGGGACGAGTGTCTCGAGGTCGGCACGGTCGCGCAGGTCGAGGGCGGGGAAGCCGCGCGGGCGTTCGTGATGGCGCACATCCGCGCGAACGTGACGTACACGACCGACGAGCTCCGCGCGCTGAACGCGCAGCGGCAGTCGCAGCAGGCGTTCGCGCCCTGAGGGACGGAGCGCCGGGCGCGCGGGAATATCCCGGGCTGCCGGGGCGGTCGATCGGGGGTGAGTCAACGCGTGGGCCGCATCGCGCTGTTCCTGACGATCTTTGCGCTGACCGCCGGCTTCGACCAGGCAAGCAAGGAGTGGGCGCGGTCATCGCTGGTGGTGCACGCGCCGAAGCCGGTGATCGCCGGGTTCTGGGACTGGGAGCTCGCGCTGAACCCGGGCGCCGCGTTCTCGGCCTTCGCGGGTAGCGGGGCCGCGACGCAGATCATCCTGTCGATCGTCGCGCTGCTCGCGCTCGTCGGGATCGGGATCATGGCAGCGCGAACGGCGCCGGAGCAGCGGCTCCTTCGCTTCGCCCTCGCGATGATCGGCGGCGGTGCACTCGGCAACCTGATCGATCGCGTGCGCGATGGTGCGGTCACGGACTTCGTGCGCTGGCGCTGGCACGAGCACGCATGGCCGATCTTCAACGTCGCCGATGCCGCGCTGCTGATCGGGGCACTGCTGCTGATCGTCGACACCCTCCTCGGGCAGCGTCGCCGCCGCCAGCCTGCGTGACAGGCGCTGCGCTCGTGCGTCGCGTTCGTGACCATCACGAGCCGCGGACGCATGCAGCGGCATGGGCGCGCGCGCGCGTGCTCGCTGACCCGTGCCTACTGGCAGGTGCCGTTGCAGGTCGTGCCGGTCGGGCAGACCAGCACGCCGGTCGCGAACAGCGGTGACGTGCAGACCGTGCCGGCCGCGACGGTGCCCTTCACGTTCACCAGGAAGTTGCCGGTCGTCGTCGTCGACAGGCCGCCGTCGACCTGGATCGCGTAGTTGCCGGCGGGGACGTTGGTCAGCATCAGCTCGTTGAGGTCCTCGCAGCCGAGCTCGACGCCGCAGCCCGCATCCCAGACCGAGAACGTGGTGTCGGTCGCCGAGCCGATGTCGTCGAGGACGAGCTTCGCGACCGGGACCGGCAGCTGCAACGCGAACGCGACGTCGTTGCCGGTCGTCGTGTCGCAGCTCTGCTCGTAGTTGTCGGCCGTGCCCACGAACGAGCCAGTGACCTGCGGGGTCGTGATCAGCGTGCCCGGCGTCGTCTCGATCGGGCAGAACGCCTCGTTCGGATCACCCGCCGAACCGCAGCCGAAGTCCGCCGGGTAGTCGATCTGGCCGTCGGCGTCATCGTCGGTGGTGTTGCTGCACGCCGGGCAACCCGCACCCGGGCACACGCTCTGCTCCGTCGTATCCGCCGGCGACGTGCACCCCGGATCGTTCGGGTAATCCGTCTTGCCGTTGCCGTTGTTGTCGACGCCGTCGGCGCACTCCGAGAAGCAGGTCCGCTGCCCCGCCGGGCCCGTGCACGCGAGGCCCGCCGCGCAGGTGAACGCACCCGCGGCGAACAGCGGGCCCTCGCAGCTGCCGCCCGGCGCGACGGTCCCGGTCGTCGTCAGGCTGAAGGTGCCGGTCGCGTTGCTGAAGCCATCGACGACCACGTAGTACCGGCCGGCCGGGATGCTCTGCAGCTGCATGTTCGTCGGGTTGCTGCACGCGACCGCTGCGGCGCAGCTCGCGTCGAGGAGCGCGTGCACGGCGGAGTGCGACGAGCTGAGGGTCAGGTTCAACGTGGCCATCGGGGGCACATCGAGCTGCAGGGCGACGTCGCCCGCGGTGTGCGGCGTCGTCGTGCTGGTGGTGCCGCAGCTCGGCGTGTAGTCGTTGACCGCGCCGACCGTCGTGCCGCTGGTGACCTGCTGGGTGATCGTGGCGAGCGGCTCGGTCTGCGTGCAGGACTCGGTCGTGCCCGACGCCGCGAAGCAGCTCGAGTCGGCCGGATAGTCGGTCGCGCCGTCACCATCGTTGTCGACGCCATCGCCGCACGCGGGGCAGCCCGGACCGCTCGGGCACGCATCGTCCTCGGTGTCGTCGTCGATGGCGGAGCAGCCCGGATCCGCCGGGAAGTCGGTCTTGCCGTCACCGTCGTCATCGACGCCGTCGTTACACACCGTCCCGGTACAGACCTGCTGCGATCCGCCGGCCGGGGTCCGGCACACCAGGCCGGGGCCGCACTCGTCGACGGTCGCGCACGCCGTCCCCTCGCCCGCGAACGTCTGGACGTGGAGCTCGTACGGGCCGACCGCCGACACGGTCTTGCCCTGGACGATCAGATAGTAGGAGCCCGCGTCGAGCGACACCGTCAGCGACGAGGGTGACCGCATCCCGATATCGTCGTTGCACGCGATGTGCGCGCTCGGCTCCGAGCAGTTGGCGCTGCGGAGATCGAGCACGGTGTCGGCCGTCGTGCCGGGCATGTCAGTCGTCGCGACGAGCACCCTCGGACGGGCGAGGTGGATCAGGTACGCGTAGCCCGACGCACCGCCGCCACCGCCGCAGCTCGTCGTGATCATCGACGTGCTCTGGCCGTCGAACGTGCCGGTCGCCATGCCGCTGAAGGGCAGCCCCTTGATCACGAGGCCGACGCCGCACGCGATCGGGTTCTCGAGGAACTCGGCGTTGTCGGCGGCCGACATGCAGCCCGGATCCTCCGGGAAGTCCGTCATGCCGTCACCGTTGTCATCGATGCCGTTCGCGCACTGCGGGCAGCCGGGACCTGAGGGACAGTCATCGGCTTCGCTGTCGGCCTGCGCGAGGACGCAGCCTGGATCGTACGGATAGTCAGTCTTGCCGTCTCCGTCGTTGTCAATGCCGTCGTCGCATGCGGCCCGCGTCGGGCCGGCATCGACCTGGGCGTTGTTACCGCTGTTGCCACCGCATCCGACGACGAGGAGCGAGGCGAGACCGACGAGAAGCGAGGAGCATGCGCGCATAGGGCGCGGAAACTAGCACCGCATTCACTACATGATCCCACCGCGTCCTCGCAGCGCCTGTCTGCAACTGTCCGTGAGCACTGCGCACGACAGGTCTCGGTGCGGCCCTCCCGTCGAGCCTGGCGGGATAACGGTCGCTTACCGATGCACGGAGCGCGCGTGTCGACCCCGGTCACATCCGCGGGACGCGGCATCTACCTGCTGTCGACCCGCTGTGCCCCCCCAGGAGTCTCATGACGCAGGACCGTCAGCACCGCACGGCAACCTCCACGCTCGCTCCAGCCGCTGGTGATCTCGAGCCGGGTCGCGCATCGTCGAGCGCGCTGCTGCGCAAGCCCGATCACGCGATCCCGTCGGGGCTCCTCCACGGTGCAGCGCGCGATGACAACGGCGTGGCAGCCGGCGCCGAGCACTCGGTCGCGGCCGCCTCGTCATCGTGCGGGGCGCCGCTGCCCGAGCACCTGATGCGCAAGTTCGAGGGCTCCCTGGGTGTCGACCTCGGCGCCGTCCGCGTCCACACCGGCGATGCATCGGCGACCGCGAACGATGCGGTCGGCGCCAGGGCGTACACCACGGGCCACGACATCCACTTCGGCGCGGGCCAGTACGATCCGTCATCGACGGCGGGCGAGCACCTGCTCGCGCACGAGGTCGCACACACCGTGCAACAAGCCGGCAGCGCGCAGCGCCAGCAGTTCAAGCTCGAGGTGTCCGCCCCGCACGATCCCCTCGAGCACGAGGCGGATCGCGCCGCGGACGCCCTGATCGCCGGGGCGCCCGCGACCGTGACCATGGGCCATGGCGTGCAGCGCAAGATCTTCCGCGAGGCCAAGGACGACGACACGATGTCCGCACCGGTCTTCAAGTCCGGGCTCGACCTCGGCGAGTGGGCCAGCGCCGTCAACAGCCTCGTCTCCGGTGCGTACACGGTCTACGACGGCGCCAAGAAGCTGCGCGAAGATGCGCACTTCTGGCAGAAGGAGAAGCTCGACATCGCACGAGCGATGGAGGACATCGCCGGCGGCGCGCTCAAGGCAGCGAAGGGCATCAGCACGGTGCTGCACGCGACGCAGGATCTCAAGATCCCGGTCGAGGGCGCGGGGAAGATGATGACGATCGGCAAGATCTTCACGGACGCGTGCCGCACGGTGAAGACGTTCTCGACGATGGCCGAGCTGAAGGCCTTCGTGGCGAACCCGGGCGACAAGGCGAAGGCGGCAGCGTGGGGCAAGCAGGTCGGCAAGACCTTCGACACCGTCGGTGATCTGGTGACCGGCATCACCGGCGTGTTCCTTCCCGAGCCCTCGTTTATCGGTTCGTACTTCAAGGGCCTGTTCTCGGCACCGTCGAACTACATCGCGTACTTCCAGTCGATCATGGACGTCTACTACGGCAAACTCGACGAGCAGGTCGGCATGACCGACGTCGACATGAAGGCCGTGCAAGCACCGCACGTGAAGGGGGGCACGTTCGCGGGCACGCTCGCCTTCATGTTCTCGGATGCACCATCGGGCCTGCAGCAGGTGATGGGCGACCACTACGAGTCGATGGGGCTCGCGAAGGTCGGCTTCTACGAGGGCAAGGGCAAGGTGCTCGGGCTGATCAGCCAGCAGAGCAATCCGCAGAATGTCTTCGACTGGTCGCGGTACGTGAAGTCGTGGACGTCGCCGACGAGCAAGAGCTGAGCTGAGCTGCGGGATCATGAGGCGGTCGAATCGACCGTGTGGAGCAGCTCCAGCGCGCCGCGTCTGCCGGCGACGTCAGGCCTCGCCCGCGCACAGCGCCTCGAACCAGCGCTCCGCGGGCGCACGGCGGATCACGCCGCCGAGATCGAACAACGAGATCTCCTGGATCCCGGCCGCCCGGGCGAGCGCGACGTCGCGGGCGAGCTCGCCGGGATCGCGATAACCGGGTTCGTCTCCGAACGCGCCGGGACCGACGGTGCCGAGCGAGAGCGCGGCCTTGGCGCCGAAGCGCGATCGGGTCAGCCGCGCGGTCACCGCGAGCAAGCGCTCGGCGCGCGTGCGATCGACGAGGCCTCGCGACCAGCCCTCGAACAGCGACGTGTACGCCATGACGCTGTGGCGCTCGACGGCCAGATCCGTCGCCGGGGTGCCGAGCGCGCGCTGGAGCCACTGACCCCGCCACTCGACCGCGAGCAGGGGCAGCACGGCGGTCGTGATCCGGCGATCGCTGCGCCAGCGTTCGACCGCCGCGATGAGGGTGGCGCGCGCATCGTGGTAGGTGCGGGACGAGGGGGTCTGGCGCCACGTCGGTCGACCGGCCTTCCAGCGCGCGAGGTCCCGGAACGGTGGCTCGAGATCGATCGCGAGCTCGTCGGCGAACGGCACGCACGCGAGCAGCTCGTCGGCGAATCCGACGAACGCGGTGGACGAGGAGGCACTCGCCCAGCGGCCATCGGCATCCGCGAGCATCGGCCACAGCGCCACGAACACGCCCGCGTCTTGCACGCGCCGGACGACGTCACGGACCTCGGCGAGCTGCCAGGGCCTGACCGCGAGCAGCAGGTCGACGCGGAACCGCGCGAGGAGGTCGATCACGGGCGAGCGCGCAAGCTCGTCGAAAGGGAGCGTCTCGCACCACACCCGACGTCGCACGCCCCGATAGTATCCCTGTCGATGAAGGTTCTCTACGGCGTCACCGGCGAGGGGATGGGCCATGCGATGCGCTCGCGGGTCGTGATCGAGCACCTGCTCGCCGCGGGCCACGTCGTCGAGATCATGGCGTCGGGGCGGGCGGCGGCCTTCCTCGGCAAGCGTTTCGAGGGCGTCAACACGATCCACGGGCTCCACCTGATCCTCGAGGAGAACCGGGTGCGCAAGGGCAAGACGCTGTGGTCCAACGTCTTGAACGGGGTCCTCGGTGTGCCGCGCAACATCGCCGCGTACTTCGAGCTGATCGGGGCGTTCGAGCCCGAGGTCGTGATCAGCGACTTCGAGTCCTGGTCCTACTTCTACGGCCGCAGCCATCGCCTCCCGATCCTCTCGATCGACAACATGCAGGTGATCCATCGCTGCGAGCTGCCTGCCGAGATCATCGAGGGCAACGAGGTCGCGTTCCAGCTGACCAAGGCCTTCGTGAAGACGAAGCTGCCCTCGTGCGACGCCTACTACATCACCTCGTTCTTCCGGCCGCCGACGCGCAAGCCCGACACGTCCTTGTTCCCGCCGATCCTCCGCCCCGAGATCCTCGCCGCGACGCCGTCGCCCGGTGAGCACCTGCTCGTGTACCAGTCCGGCGCGAACGACGCGTTGCAGGCCGCGCTGTCGGCGACCGGGATCGAGTGCCGGATCTACGGGATGCGCGCGGGGCTCACCGAGGAGGTGCAGGATGGCAACCTCCGGTTCCGGCCGTTCAGCGAGGAGCAATTCATCACCGATCTCGCGACGAGTCGCGCGGTGATCGCCGGTGGGGGCTTCACGCTGATGGGTGAGGCGGTGTTCCTCCGCAAGCCGATGCTCGCGGTCCCGCTGGCGGGACAGTTCGAGCAGCAGATGAACGCCCGCTATCTCGAGCGCGAGGGCTATGGCATGTGCGCGCTGGATCTCGAGGAGCCCGGCGTGATCCCGCGGTTCCTCGAGCGCACGCCGGATTGCGTCCGCAAGCTCGCCGCGTATCACCAGGACGGCAACGTCGAGGTGCTCGCGGGCGTCGACAGGTTCCTGGCGACTACTCGCTGACCGACACGTAGCGGAACGGCTCGCCGTCCTCGTCGTCGTCATCGACGTCGGACTCGTCCGCGGTCTTCTGTCGCTTCGACACGACGGTGACGCCCTTGAACGCGGCCTGGACCGCGCGCACCGTCGCCCTGGACAGGAAGTTGTCGTCGATCGACAGCGTCTTCAGCTTCGGGAACGCCTTCACGCGCTCGGCGAGCGCCGCGGCACCGTCGTCGCTCAGCGTGCCCATCGAGAGATCGAGGCTCACGAGGCGAGCGGCGATCTTCGAGGCCGGCAGCCCGCGCGCGAGGTCGTCGGTGAACTCGGCGTTGCGCAGGCCGAGGTGGACGACCTTGGGGTGCACGACCCCGTCGAGCAGCGGGCGGAGATCCTTGAACGTCGCCGTCGCGTCCTGGTCCTCGGATCCGAACCACAGCTCGAGGGTGGTGAGCTTGGGGAGCGTGGCCTCGAGGACATGCTTGAGCCGCTTCTTCGACAGCGAGCACGTCTCGATCACCAGGCTCGTCAACTCGGGGAGCGCGAGCGGCCCGATGCCGAACGTCTCGCCCTTGCCCGCCCAGCTCTGATCGCCGGAGTGGATCTTGAGCGAGGTCAGGCGCGGAAACGCCTTCGTGATGACCTTGCCGACGTCGCCGACACAGTGGTGCGACATGTCGATGTTGTCGCCGATGTCGCCGAGGAACAGGGTCTCGAGATCCGCGGCCCAGTCCTGCCGGCCGGCCTCGGCGAGCACCGCCGGGACATCCTTGGCGTTGTGCTCCCAGCGCAGGATGCCGATCCTGAGCTCCGCGAGCGACGCGCACAGGGGTGACGTGAACAGCGGGCGCGCGAGGGCCAGCGCGTCGAACGTGCCGTCGTTCCAGTCCTTGTCGTTCTGGAGGTGGATCGACTGCCACATGCCCGCGCGCCAGCCGATCACCGCGAGGTCCTTGGCGGGCAGCCCGAGCGTCTTCTTGATCGCGGTGGCGCGCCGCTGCTTCGCGGGATCCTTCCGCTTCGCGAGCGCCTGCTCGAGGATGATCAGCTCACCGAGCGCGCTGCCCTGCCCCTGCAGCCAGTCCGCGTAGACCTGCGCGGCGCCGGCGTCCTCACGGCTCTTGCGCAGCGCGGCCTCGAGCTGGGGGTTGCGCGGATGGGCCACGACCGGCGCTGCGGCCTTCGCGCCCTGCCGCTTGCCGCCGGCGTCGGCGTAACCCTTCTTGCGCTTCGCGGCCACGAGCTTGTCGTGCTCCTGCTGCGCGATGGCGGGCGATGGCCACGACTGCTGCTTCTCCTGGCCGGTGGTCCCGATGCGGCCCCACCGCGCGGTGAACACCTTGCCGCTCAGCTCGATCTCCCAGAACTTGCTGGACGTCCCCTCGGTCATCTCGAGTCTGATCATCGCCGCGAGTGTAGCCAGACTTGCCGTCACGGATCAGCAGGCCGCCGCCGAGAACCGCTAGATCCGGCGCGCCACGTACCAGCCGAAGGCGCCGGCCGTGAAGAACATGATGAGGCTGTAGATCGCGGGCGGGATCGCCATGACGGGGTTGTTCAGCAGCGCCGGGCTCGACGCGATGGCGATCGCGAGCGTGCCGTTGTGGATCCCGATCTCCATGCCGATCGCGATCGCTTGCTTCGGCTCCACGCGGAACAGCCGCGGGACGAAGAAGCCGATCGCCATGCTCGTCAGGTTGAACGCGAGTGCGGCGAGGCCGACCTCGGCGAAGAACTCGCCGATGTGCGCGCGCTCCTTGATGATGGCCGAGCCGATCACGAGGAGCAGGAACACCGCCGACAGGATCCGCACCGGCCGGTCCAGGCGGTCCGCGACGCCCGGCTTGCGCGCGCGGATCGCCATCCCGATCGCCACCGGGATCAGGACGACCGCGACGACCGACAGCACCTTGCTGAACTGCAGCGGGATCGAGCGGCCCTCGCCGAGGAAGTGCGCGAGCGAGTAGTTGACGATCAGCGGCAGCGTGATCAGCGAGAGCACGCTGTTGACCGCCGTGAGCGTGATGTTGAGCGCGACGTCGCCCTTGGCGAGGTGCGAGAAGAGATTCGCGGTGGCGCCGCCCGGTGACGCGGCGAGCAGCATCAGGCCGACCGCGAGCTCGGGCCCGAGCTCGAACGCATGGGCGATGCCGAGGCACGCGGCGGGCAGGATCAGCATCTGGCACGCGAGCCCGATCGCGACCGCCTTCGGGTACACGATGACGCGCTTGAAGTCGGCGATCGTGAGGCTCAGGCCGAGGCCGAGCATGATCACGCCGAGCGCGACCGGCAGCAGCACCGCGGTGATGAGGTTCTGTTCCATCGCGCCCCCGTCGGGGTCGTACCACGCGGGCGCGGCGCGCTACTTCGGCATCTGCAGCACGATGACGTAGTCGTTCATCGGCTTCGCGAGTACCTCGGCGACCCCACCGTCGACGTCGATCACGGGGCGCAGCGAGATCGCGTCGGCGATGCCGCGCCGCTTCAGGCGCCCGACGATCGCGGAGTCGTGACAGTGACCGTTGCCCGCGAGGATCACGAGCTGACCGCTCGGGTTGGCCGCCAGCCACTTCGCGGCGAGGTCCGCCATCGTCTCGTCCCACAGGACCTGGACGGTGTAGATGCGGTCCATGCTCGGCATCGCCGGCGGGCTGCCCGGCGGCGGCGCGGACTCGGCCTTCGCGGGCTTGTCGGGCTTCGCGTCGTGCGGCGACGTCGGGTCGCCCGCGGCCGCCGGTTGGCCGTGGCCATGGCCGTGGCCACCGAGGTCCGACATCAGCGCATCGAACCAGGCGCGATGCTCGACGACGTCGAGCTTGAGCTCGGGGAGCTGGGCACGCTCGTCGGGCGTCAGCGACTCGAGGCCCTGCCGCGACACCTTCTTCGTCAGCTCGCGCGCCGCGTTGAGCGCGATCACCTGGCCGCCCGCGCCGATCACGGCATCGATGGTCGGCCCGTAGAAGCCCCAGTCATAGCCCCAGCGGTCCTCCCAGCCGACCCGCGAGCGCAGCGTGGCGTCGTCGATGCGCTTCGCCGTGTAGTCATCGAGCACGCCCTGGAACGGCCGCTGGACCATCTCGAGCCCGAGGCCGAGCTTCACGGGCTTGCGCTTGCCGAGCTCACCGACGACGTGGAGCTGGACCCAGTGATGGTGCGGGTTCGGGTGCTCCTCGCCGACGCAGATCGCGCGGGCGCGCCCGACGCGCTCCCAGAACGCGGGCTCGTCCACGTGCCGGCCGGTGCGGCCATCGACGATCTGGTACGGCAGCGCGGCCGCCGCGATGCCACCCCTGGGCCCGGCGGGCTTGACCGGCGTGGTGCCGCCCGAGCCCGCGTACTTGCCGGTGCAGCCCCCGAGGACAAGGGCGCACAGCGCCGACCGCGTGAGCACGACAGGCACCGGCGACATGTCCACGATGCTAGCACCCGTGGCAGATTGCGGCCGTCGTGAACCTGCCCTTCCTCACCGCGGATCTACCCGGCACCGGTGGCGTGCTGCGCTCCACCGAGGACGACTTCGTCGTCGACGAGGTGCCGGCGTACGCGGCGACCGGCGCCGGGGAGCACGTCTTCATCAAGATCGAGAAGCGAGGGCTCACCACCCCGCGCGCCGTGCAGCTGATCGCGCGCGCGCTGCGCATCCGCGATCGCGATATCGGGGTCGCCGGCATGAAGGATCGCCACGCCGTGACCCGGCAGTGGCTCAGCCTGCCGCCGCCGATCACTCCCGAAGCCGCGACCGCCCTCGCGCTCGAGCCCGACGCCGGCGCGACCCTGCGCGTGCTCGAGGCGGTGCGCCATCCGCACAAGCTGCGCACCGGGCACGTCCGCGGGAACCGCTTCGAGCTCCGGGTGCGCCAGGTCGCGGACGATGCCGTCGTTTGTGCGCGCACGATCCTCGACCGGCTCGGCGAGCCGCCGGGCGCGCCGAACTGGTATGGCGAACAACGGTTCGGCCGCGACCGCGACAATGCGTCGCGCGGCCGCGCCCTCGTCCTCGGCGAGCAGCCGCTCGGCCGCGACCGCCGGCTCGATCGCCTGATGGTGTCGGCGCTGCAGTCCGAGCTGTTCAACGCGTGGCTGGTCGCGCGGCTGACCGACGGCCTGTACCGCCGGGTGCTCGCCGGCGACGTCCTTCACAAGGTCGGCGGCGGGATGTTCACGTGCGAGGCCCCCGCGGTCGACGAGCCGCGCCTGCTGGCCGGCGAGCTCGTCGTGACCGGTCCGATGTTCGGTGAGCGGATGCGGCGGCCGCCCACCGACTCGCCGGCCGGGCGGCGCGAGGCGGACATCCTGGCGGCGGCCGGCCTCGCCCCCGACGCCTTCGCGCGGGTCGCGGCGATCGCCGAGGGGACCCGGCGGGACGCCACGATCGCGGTCGCCGACATCACGGTCGCCGCGGGATCCGATGCGACTCTCGAGGTCGCCTTTGCGTTGCCTGGCGGTGCCTACGCGACGGTGGTGATGCGCGAGGTCATGAAGCCGCCGGAGGCGGTGATCGCCCGCGAGGAAATCCCGACCATCGACGTGGTCGACGATGCCCCGGAACCGACGTAGAACGTTGCTGCGATGGATCTCTCCAAGGCGTTCATAGACTTCGCGCAGCTCGGCGCCGACTGGGTGCTGTGGCTCCTGGTCGGCCTCTCCGTCATCTCGGTCGGCGTGATGATCGACCGCTGGCTCTGGTTCCGCAGCCGCGAGGTCGACACCGAGAAGTTCACGCGCGAGCTGCGTGGCGCGTACGAGCGCGGCGAGCTCGACCGCCTCGAGGCGAAGTACCAGGACGACACCGGCATCCCGGTGCAGGTCGCGCTGCGCGGCCTCGCCGAGCGCGCCATGGGTCCCGAGGCCGTCGCCGAGGCGATGCACGGCGAGCGCGCGAAGTGGCGGCGCTCGGGAGATCGCAACCTGATGGTGCTCGGTACCCTCGGCAACAACGTCCCGTTCGTCGGGCTGTTCGGCACCGTGCTCGGCATCATGAACGCGTTCCTCCTGCTGTCGTCCAAGACGGCGCAGGCCGAGAAGGAGACGTTCGACCAGATCGCCGAGGCACTGTCGGCGACGGCGTTCGGCCTGATCGTCGCGGTCCCCGCGGTCGCGATGTTCAACTACTTCACGCGCCGGCTGAAGGTGCTGATGAGCGCGGCCGACGAGTGCGCGCACCAGGTGCTGTCGCTCGTCCACGGCACGCTGCACACCAACGGCAACGGGACCGGCACGCCCCGCGCCGTCGTGACGTCGGCTGGCCGCAAGGAGCCCGCGGATGGCGGGTAGCCTCTACCAGGACGACGAGAGCTCCGGCATCACCGACATCAACGTGACGCCCTTCGTCGACGTGCTGCTCGTGCTGCTCGTCGTGTTCATGGTGACGGCCAAGCTGATCGTCGCGCGTGGCGTGGAGATCGACAAGCCGAAGGCCTCGACCGGCGGCGACGTCCAGAGCACGCTCCGCGTCTCGGTCGACGCGACGGGCGGGCTGTTCGTCAACGGCGATCGCTTCGACAGCGATGCGCAGGCGGTGGCGCGGATCAAGGAGGTCGCCGCGGCGTCCGACAAGCCGAAGGCGATCATCGCCGGCGACCGGAAGACGGCGTACGGTGGCGTGATGCGCGCGATCGACCTCGTCCAGCAGGCGGGCATCACCGCCATCGCGCTCGAGAACGAACGCCCGTAGCGGAGTCGGTGCACGGACTGCCCGTCGGGCGTGACCCGGCGCGGCGGTCTGCTACGCTGGGGCGTGCGTCTGGACTCGCCGCTCGTGCTCGCCCTCGCCGGCACGCTCGCGATCCACACGCTCCTGCTCGTCGCCGCCGATGCGGTCGTGGTGACCAACCCGTATCGCCCCGAGCCACCGGCGCCGCGCATCGACCTGGTCGATGTCGAGCTGCCGCCGCCGCCTCCCCCGCAGCCCTTGCCACCGCCGCCGCCCCCGGTCGCACGCCCCGAGGTCGCCCCGCCGGTGGAGCCCGACCCGACCCCGCGGCGCGCGACACCGCAGCCCGCGGTCAAGCGAGCGGCCCAGCCGGCGCCGAGCGAGACGGCACCCGCGCCCGAGACGCCGGTGACCGACACGCCCGGGGGAGAGCAGGTCGTGCAGATGGATGACATCGCGCC